>JBAVQT010000025.1:0-2051 GCA_049694295.1 Candidatus Acidiferrales bacterium | reverse complement strand
GGCGGAGCCTGAGCGCGAAGCGACGAACTCGCCCCCAGCGCCAAGCTCGCAAAAAGTATGAATTGCCAACGGCGTATCACGGGGAAGCTCCTCCTCAAATAATTCCTAAGTTTGATGAAAACCATCGTCGAAACGACTCACAAATTTACCGCGTGCTCAGCCGAAATCGCGTGCCCTATCCTGCCATTACCCTTTGCCGTTCCGCATCCGAACGCCGCCCTTCCCGCTCTTTTTTCTCTTCATCCCGGAATACAAAATCCCCCACAGTTCCTCGCCCATTCGCCGCGAAGAGCCCTCCGGATCCATGCTCCACGCCAGCTTCGCGCCCAGCAGCGCAAATTGCGTTAGCCGCGCCAGCGCCAGAGGCGAAATATCGTGGCGGATTTCATTCCGCCGCTGCGCCAGCGCCAGAATGCCCGCCAGCGCACGCCGCGAAAGCCGCATTCGCTTTTGCAGATCCACGCGCACCGGGGCCGAAGAAGCATGGGCCACCAGGATCGCGCGCAGCAAGCCGGAGCTGTCTTGAGACGCGAGTTCTGCGGCCAACTCGCGAAGCACGGGAACCACCGGCACGTCCCCCGATCGCACCGACTCGAAGGCTCGCTGCACGATAGCCACCCGCTCCATGCCCAGCGCGCCGAGAACGTGCTCCTTGGTCGGAAAATAATTGAAGAACGTGCCCTTGCCGACGTCGGCGGCATCGGTAATATCTTCGACTTTGGTCTCGAGATAGCCCCGTTCGGCAAATAGAGCCAGGGCGGCGCGATAGAGCCGCTCGCGGACTTCCACGCGATGGCGCTCGCGGCGTCCGGGGGGCGCGTTGGGCGCAATCGCGGCATGGACGGTTTGGGTCGAGTGAGGCATCGATTACAATCCTGACTTCCGGACAATACTGACTGTAAGTCAGCATTGAGCACAAGTCAATAGTGGGCTGCGTTAGCGAACATAGGAAGCCACCGGAGAAAAAACAAGAAAGCAACGCAGGCGGCGCGCCGGATTGGGGAATTCCGGCTCGCGCCGCCGCCGCTTATCTCGAAAGGTTTTTCGGAGTGTGCCGATTTAGCGTCGCGATCATCAGCTTTGCCGACGGTGGTACGGGCTCCACGCCCCCCAGCACGATGTCCTTCGCGTCCAGCTTCTTGCCGTAGATTCGCTCGTTCGCGTCGTTGTCCGGACGAAGCGTCGATCCATCGAGCGACACGCCGGCAAACAGTCCCCGCGACCGCGAATACGTCAGAATCTCGGCGCGCATCGTCACGTCCGTGTCCGCTTGGGCGTTGCGCCCCACCGGACCGGCAGCCGCGGCTGCATCGCCGCCCAGCTTGACCTTGCTCGAGAGAATCGAGCTGGCACCCCGATCGTTCATCACCAGTAGAACGAAATCGGTCGCCTGCCCGCCGAGCTGAAAGCCGAAGCTCACGCCTTCCAGCGCCATCATCGTCGGAGCGCCCCACGGTCCGCGAAAATTGCTGCCGCTCCGGCAGGTCATCGCGCCCCGGCCGTAGCTCGCGCCCACTCCGAAAGCTCCCTTGAGCACCGAAGGAATCACGATCACGCAATCCGCTTTGTCGATCACCGTTTGCGGAATATCATCCGGAATATCCATGATTTCTTTCAGCACCTGCCCGGCGTTCTCCAAACGATCTTGATCTTTTGATTTGTCGTCCGCGCGCGTCGGCGAGGGACTGACCAGCAGCGGCATACAGACCAGCGCAGCTGCGAGCATGGCACCAAATACTTTTTTCATGAACGCCTCCTCTAGGCAGAGGGCTGTATGATAACGGCGGTGGCGACGCATCGCAACTACTTCGGCGCACCGGAAAGACAGCGCGCCAATCGCCATTTCGAATTCTCGCTGCTTCGGGCCGGGTGACATTTTTGACTCGCTGCGCTACGCCGGATAACAAAAATCAGCAACGCATCGTGCGCCGGCAGTTGCTCGCCGTCGCGGCTTGCGCGATTGCTGCGGCTTTCATTTTTTCCGCCGGTCGCGCGCAAATCGCCAGCGCCACGGCGCGAAGCCCGCATTCGCCTGCGGCGCCGGGGAGCCG
>JBAVQT010000024.1:0-7136 GCA_049694295.1 Candidatus Acidiferrales bacterium | reverse complement strand
CCCTTCACGTCCTTGTGGAACTTCTTGATTTCCTCGACGGCCACTTCGACGGCCTTCTCGATGCCGCGTTTGAGGGCCGTGGGGCTCGCGCCGGCTGCTACCGTCTTCACGCCTTCGCGGAAGATGGCCTGCGCCAGCACGGTTGCCGTGGTGGTGCCGTCTCCCGCCACGTCGGAAGTCTTGGAAGCAACTTCCTTCACCATTTGCGCACCCATGTTCTCGAGCGGATCTGCCAGCTCGATTTCCTTCGCCACCGTTACGCCGTCTTTGGTGATGATCGGCGCGCCGAACTTCTTTTCGATGACGGCGTTGCGTCCCTTCGGACCGAGCGTGATTTTCACGGCATCGGCCAGAATGTTGACGCCCCGCAAAATCGCCTGGCGCGAATTAGCGCCTGTTACAATTTGTTTTGCCATTGAACTTTACCCTCCCGGGTGCGTGCGACTTCTGTCCGGTCCATGCTTCGGACTGGAGAGGCTACTTCTTGCTGGATGCCGAGCGGACGATACCGCTGACTTTTGCCAGGATATCCTCTTCGCGAAGGATCAGAAATTCCTGGTCGTCAATCTTGATGTCGTTGCCCGTATATTTGCCGAAGAGGATGCGGTCGCCGGGCTTTACTTCCAGGGAAATGCGGCCGCCCTTCTTATCGAGCTTGCCCGCACCCACGGCGATCACTTCGCCTTCGTGAGGCTTCTCCTTGGCAGAATCCGGGATGATGATTCCGCCCTTGGCGGTTTCTTTCTCTTCCAACCTGCGTACCAACACGTGATCGTGCAAAGGGGTCACATTCGCTGTCATTTTTTCTCTCCATCGATCGTTTCTGAATTTCGAGCTGGCCCTGCAACGTTCAATTTCAGGATTAGGGTTGAAATGCCTTTAAATTGGCCTGTCGCGCCGCTTCGAGATCGTCGGCTTCTTTTTTTACCCGGGCGATTTCCCTCTGCGGAGCGTCATCGCGCTGCTCCTTCGATGCCGCGGCGATCGCCGCCTCAGCCTGGCCGTTCAACTGTTTCGAGAACATGACAAGTTGAAAAGCATCCGAAAGCGGAGAGCGCGAAAGCGTGACCGAGTACCGCGAATCTTGCCAGTAAGCAATTGTTTCGCCCGCGCTGCCATAGGTCTCCGTTGTCGCGGGATGCGTCCCGGCCACCGGTGACGTCGCTGCGCCATATTTTTCGGAGATGGCTTTAGTCATGTCCGCATCCGTGAGCCCCCGGGTGGCGGTGCTGTCGTATGTCGCTGTGATCCGATAGAGTTCCCCATTGCAGAACGAGAATAGAACTTCCTGGACGGGATCCACAGGCGCAGTGGATTCGAAAGATTGCACAGGCCACCACGAGAGCTCCTGAATCAGCGCCGGATGCTGCGCGACGACCCTGGCGTCCCCCGCTCTCGCGTCAACTTGCTTTGAGACTTCGATCAAATTTGTTCCCAGTGAAAAGTCTCGATACTTGGAAAGGTCTTGGGCGGAAATCGCGGGGATTGCGAGTGAAGCCAGGGCAAGAGAAAACACGAATTTGCGCAATATCTTCATTTGTGGAACTCCTTCAAGCAGTTACGGGCCAGATGCGCCGCCACACCTGCGCTCTTACGCCGCTGGTTGCAGACGCTGAGGCTTGCGTTTTGTGCGTCCGGTGCTCGCCTTCACATCACTCAGGCCGTTTGGTTTTTCGAGCGACTCAGAGCGCTCGTCGCGGAAAAGGAAAATGCTCTTCTGGATATGCCTAGAGTGCGCATACACGGTGGCGTGCGGCACGCCGAGGAAACGTCCGGAATCGGCTCGGACGATTTCCAGACAGTTGAATTTGCCCGATCGCGCGTTGGCCAGAAGTCTGTTGATGGCTCGGCGCTCTGTGTTCTCTTTTTCGAATCCGAAGCAGCTCGCGCTGACTTCACCGGCCAGGCAGAAAAACGTCCATCCTGCCTCGCTTATTTTTCGATCCAGGCCGTATCCGTCGAGATCCTTGACCAATCTCCAGCCGTCAACATACGACTCGGTTTCCAGCCGCAGCGCTTCGGGCAGGAGCGCGCCGTCCTTTATAAAAATTGCTCCGGTTCCAACTGTCGCTCGCATCCAATCACTCCTGGGCATCCACGCTGCCGCGCCGCGCTTCGGTCTTTCGACGAACAACTGCCTCGCGCCGACTTTCAGCAACGCAATCCGTGCTCCTGTGACATTCACCCCGCGGCCGGAATGAGAGCTCGGCCAATTCGCTTCCACCGAGCTCTCGAGCCGGCGCGCAGAACAGATGTCTAGGCTTTCGGACGGCTACTTGCCTGCTGATTCATCTCGAGGCGAATGCTTTTCCAACACGGCAATCAGATGGCGGCCGGACGGCGGAACTCGAACGCTGTCGCCCGTAACTATTTCCCTTGCCGTGAGCCTGCGGCCATAGACGTCCGCGGTAGCGTCGTCATCGGGCCGAAGCGTGGAACCTTCCAACGAAACGCCCGCAAAAAGACCGCGCGAACGCGAGTAGCTGAGTATTTCCGCCCGCATATACGCATCCGTATTTGCGGCGGCATCGCGTCCTACTGGACCTGCCGCGATAGAAGCATCACCACCCAACTTAACTTTGCTGGCCAGGATCGAGCTGGCGCCTCTATCGTTCATGACCAGTAAAATAAGATCGGTAGCCTGTCCGCCGATTTGGAATCCGACGCTGCCGCCTTCCAACGCATACATCGCCGGCGCGCCCCACGGTCCCCTGAAATGCTCTCCGGTCCTGCAAACCATGGCTCCGCGGCCGTAACTTGCGCCGACCACGAAAGCCGCTTTGAGAACGGACGGGAAAACAATCACGCACTCGGCTTTATCGATTACCGACTGAGGAATGTTTTCCGGTGTGTGCATGACTTCCTGCATCACCACACCCGCATTTTCGAGGCGCTTTTGTTCCTTGTTTGCCGCATAGACTGTCGCTGTCGCTAACAGTCCCACACATAGAACGAGAATTGATTTGCGTATCATCGCTGACCTCCATGATCAGAATTGCGGCTGCGGAAGTGGAGCTCTCCGAAACCTTTGTGAAGGCGCTTCAGACCACGCCGTGAGTCGGGAAAAGCCGTTGCGTGAATCTCTTCCAACTATCCCCAACCGAAGACCTCCGTTAAGCGCTGCGCCTTGCGCCGGCGACGACAAATCCGACTGCCGCCAGCGCCAAACCTCCGAGAATCGAAGGGAGAGGGATTCGTTCCCGAGTATCTTTGAGTGCTGTGGATCGTCTGCCCGTCAAAGCCATTTTCTTGAAGGCCGGGGTGATGCGCTGATGGACCGCGATTGGGATGCCCCTAGCCGCAAGCAACGGCGAATTTGTCGAGTCTGGCTTCATGGTGGTCGGCTCCGCGGTTAGGAGGCTGCCCTTCGGCCCTGGATGACTCTGATAAGAACGGTCACAATGGCCAGAACCAGCAAAATGTGGATGAATCCGCCGAGCGTGTAAGAAGTGGCAATTCCCAGGAGCCATAAAACAATGAGGACCACAAAAATTGTCCAAAGCACTTTGACTCCTTGCACTTGCCCGGTGGGAGTTCGAAGCCGAGGCCGTCAAGCTGAAGCGGTTGGACCGATCTGCCGAACAGCCATCTTGCTCGCTCGCACACCGGCAATACTGAGCGGCTTGGGTCCATTTATCTGTTCACTTGTGCACACAATCTAATGCCGGCTAGGCGCGCGCTCGCCGGGAATGGGGCTCAGGAGCAATCGCCTGGGCTGCCGCGGGAGACCAGAAAAAGAAAACCACTGAAAGTTCGGCCAGGAATTAGAGAAGCCTAATTTGGTTTCCTCAGTTGGTTGACGATCTTTCTCGCTTCTCTCATTCTTTCCCTGTAATACATTGAGGTTATGAGGACTCCCTTGTCACCTACTTGCACGCGTTCCTTCAAGCCATCTCTGGAGAAAAATAGAGCCAGCGCGATATACGTCTTGATCTCTTTTTCAAGGAACTCAATTGCTTGCCGCTTCGATTCATCCATTTTTCGCCTCGGAGTTGTCGCCGACGATAAATACTTGCAGTGAAAAATCCGGCTGGGCTCGTCACAAACTTCGGGATGATCCCCAGCGCCCATCCGAGTTCGATGAGCGAGACGGGAGACCTCCGTCATAAACCTCAAACGACACCGACTAGATGCGGCCAAGCAGCAGGAGAATGACGACGACCACCAGAATCAATCCCACCCCGCCGCTAGGAACATAGCCCCACTCCCTGCTATGCGACCACCTCGGCAAGACACCTAAAAGCGCCATTACTAAAATGACGATCAGTATGGTTCCCAGCATTGCGTCCTCCTTTCGTCTTTGCTCATGCGCCGTGTGAGTGCAGCTTCGCCCCGCTTCCAGCTCTGCGGGGGGCGACAAGACCTGCATGCGTCTTCATCGCCCCAACCAGAGAAGTGGGAAACGGCTACAGCACGACGCTAATCGAGACGCGTGAGCCGGGATAGTACGGATTGTAGAGGTAATAGCCGCCGTCGATGTAGTCGACGTAAACGTCATCGGTGTAATACCACTCCGCCGGCCACGGCTGAACGAATCCGAACCAATAGCCGCCGTATTGAAAGCGGGAATATCCATCCACCATCCTCGGACTGCCGATGCGAAATTCGTGCCCACGGCCAAAATTCGAACGGAAACGAGCGTCAGGGATGCGACTTTCGCTCCGGGAACTAAGTCGGAGCTGTGGCTGTGACCGTTGCCTCTGCTCTTGGGCCGAAGTCCGCTGCACGTGTTGTGGTGCCGCTGTCCTCGCGGGCGTTTGCTGCTTTACTTGCCTGGCCTGCGGCGTTTGCTTTTCAGATTTAGCTTGCTCTTCTGTTCTTGCTGGTTTCGCCTGCTGCTGACGCGATGCCGGCTTGGCTTGTGATTCGGGCTTTTGCGCTTTGGCTTGTTGTTCTTGCCTGGCCGGCTGGGCCTGCTTTGCGGGCCGAGCCTGTTCCTCTTGCTTTGCTGGCTTGGCCTGTTCTTCTTGCTTTGCTGGCTTGGCCGCTTCCTCGCGCTGGGCTGGCTTGGCCTGTTCTGCATGCTGCGCAGGCTTGGCCTCTGCCTCGTGCTGGGCCGGCTTAGCTTGTTCCTCATGCTGTGCGGGCTTGGCCGTTTCTTCGTGGTGCTCCTCCTGCGCGAAAGCAGGAACCGCGGCTCCGAGAATCAAAAACAGGGCTGTCACGCTGATAATTCCAACTTTTTTCATGAGTGTTGCCTCCATGCGGCAATTCCAAGCGCGGCCCGCTCGGCGGGTCCCGCGCACTTACTGTTCCGATCGGCTATCTGCGGCAGGCGATGTGCGCGCTTCCAAGCCGCCGTCGCCCGTCCCGATTCACTTACGTGCCCACATGTACGTGAGAGAGCGAGTGAAATAGCCCGAAAATATTCAGAAGCCACAAAACTACGGCGATCACTACCACCGCGTTTAAAATGGACTTGATCGTTCCTTGCATCGGTATAAAGCTATTCACCAGCCACAGCAGGACACCCACCACGATCAGTACTAACAATATTTGAACTAAAGGCATGAGTTGTTGACCCCCTTTTCTCTTCGCAGGCAAACACTCCGGTCTCTTGCGAGACTTCAGATTTCCTCGCTGTGTCAAACCAAGAACGGCCCGCGCCGGATGGAGTGGGAAGGAAGCCTGCGATTTCCAGTTTCGTCCAGGCGGAAGTCAGCGGACCGTCAGTTTCGCCTCGGTCCATCTGCTTGCCGCACACCGCAACATCTTAGAAGACGCGGCAACCGGTATCTGTCCTGTTGTGCACACATCCTCGCGTGTCTTGAAAATTTTCGCGGCCATGTTACGATACCCTCCATAAAGTGGTGGCAGCTAAGCGTATAAGTCGCTCGAAAGCCAATGCCGGCAGGGCATTTGACCCCCAGGATTTTCTTGATTCGGCGGGTGTGTCCAAATCCGTCGCACAATTCCGGAAAAAGGAAATCGTTTTTTCGCAGGGCGAGCCTGGCAAGCACGTCCTATACCTTCAAAAAGGCGCCGTGCGGCTTTCGGTCGTCAATGAGAACGGCAAAGAAGCTGTCGTGGCAGTCCTGGGACGTGACGATTTTTTTGGAGAGGGGTGTCTCGCGGGCCAGCAATTCCGCATGGCGACGGCGACTGCGATCACCGCGGTCACCGCGCTAATAATCGAAAAGAAGGAAATGGTGCGTCTGCTCCACGCGGATCACGCGTTTTCCGACCGTTTCATCTCTTACATGGTTTCGAGAAATATCCGGATCGAAGAAGACCTGGTGGACCAGCTATTTAACTCCGGCGAGAAGCGCCTGGCGCGCACGCTCCTGCTGCTTGCCCGCTACGGAAAGGAAGACAAGCCTCAGAGAGTCCTTCCCAAAATATCGCAGGAAATGTTGGCGGAAATGATCGGCACCACGCGATCCCGCGTGAATTTCTTCATGAATAAATTCAGAAAGCTAGGCTTTATCAAATACAACGGTGGTCTGCAGATCAACACCTCGCTTCTGAGCGTCGTCCTGCACGATTGACGTGCATCTTTCCTCCATCGCAACCGGCAGCAAGCTGCGCCTGTTTCGCAATTTTCCGATGTTTCACTCGCGGCATAAAACGGCTGCGCCGTGCCTTTTTCCGCGAGAGTTGCCAGGCGGCTTCGCGAAGGGGTGTGCTGAAGAGAACAGCCGGGGAGTCCTGCGCCTTCTATTATGTTCCTACGGAGTGCGAGGATCGGGCGATTGAGATCCGTATCCATGGCTGGGACGGTATCTTCGCCCGTCCTCGCCACTCTATAGCGTGAAGCACGAGGTTGCTCATCCCAGACGCTCGCCGTGCGGGAGTTAACAGGCCCCTAATGCAGTCTAAGACCAGCTACTGTGTGGGTATCGCAGGCATTTTGGTTCTTGGCCTCGGGTTGGGCTTTTACAGTGCAGGCGAAATCGTGGCGTGTGTAGTGGTGGCAAGCTTTCTGATTTTCGCCGCTGGCCTGCTCCTGCTAGGCGCGTACTTCGCGTGGCATACCGGGAAAGTGGTCTTGGCTCAGTTCACGTCCGAGGTCCCCAATTCCGTAGGCGCTCTGGACACTTGGAACCCGGACGAATCGGAGCGTGGCGAACGCGACCCGCCGTACGAGTGAACGCATCCGCATGGCCTTCAACAACATCGAATCACTTCCAAAAATC
>JBAVQT010000023.1:0-2486 GCA_049694295.1 Candidatus Acidiferrales bacterium | reverse complement strand
ATGGTCTATCATCCGCGGCAAACGCAAAAGTACGAGCGCGAAGTTCGCGATATTTTTCGCGGGTACCGATTGACTCTGCCGGAGGAGCGGCGCGTGATTTTGGATCGCTATCGCGTGGCGGACGTCGCACGAAAAGTAGTGGGCGTTGGCAGCGTGGGTACGCGGTGCGACGTGATGCTGCTGATGGCCGGGCTCGACGATCCACTGTTGTTGCAGTTCAAGGAGGCGCGGGAGTCGGTGCTGGAACCGTACGCGGGCAAGAGCCGCTACAGGAATCACGGCGAGCGTGCGGTGACCGGGCAACGGCTGCTGCAGGCCGCTAGCGACGTATTCCTGGGATGGACGCGGGACGATCACGGCCGCGACTATTATTTCCGGCAGCTTCGCGACATGAAGATGAGCGTCGAGCTCGGCGCTCTATCCAAAGACGATTGGACGGAATATGTGGCCATTTGCGCGTGGACGCTGGCGCGGGCGCACGCGCGCACGGGCGACCCGGCCCAGATTGCGGGATACCTGGGGAAAAGCGACCGGTTCGATGAAGCCATTGCGGAATTCGCGGTGGCGTACGCGGACCAGACCGAGCGAGATTACGAAGTATTTGTGAAAGGAATTCGCGCGGGGCGGCTGCACGCGGCAAGCAGTTCGCGCGCATGAAATGGCGCGAAATTGCATAGGTCAGAGATCGAGCGGGAGGGGATGCTCTCCTGTGATAAGCCGCGCCGAGCGATCGAAAGTGATGTAGAGCCACGCCCACTGGCAAAACACCAGAATGCGGTTTTGAAATTGAACGATGTAAAAAAGATGGACGAAGATCCAGATCAGCCACGCTGGCAGCCCCGAGAGACGCAGCCAATTTAAATCCGCAACGGCTTTGCCGCGCCCGATCGTCGCGAGATTTCCTTTGTCGAAATAGTGAAATGGCTTTGTCTTCGCGCCACGAAGGCGCGCGGCGATGGTGCGTCCGGCGTGACGGCCTTCCTGAATAGCGGGCTGCGCAACGCCGGGGAGAGGCTTGCCAGTCTGATGGCTAAAATTCGCGAGATCGCCGACTACGAAAATCTCGGGATGGCCGGGCACGGTGAGATTTGGTTCAACAATTACGCGACCGGCGCGATCGAGCGGCGCGCCGGCGTCTTTGCCGAGAAGACGGCCAAGCGGTGACGCCAGCACGCCCGCGGCCCAGAGAACGGTGCGCGTGGGAATAGTTTCGTCGCGATCGCCGGTGCGCACCGTTACGGCGTGAGCCTGCACGTCAGTGACCATGGCGCCGGTGCGGACGGTAACGCTGAGGCGCTCGAGCATTTTCTTCGCGGCGGCGGAAAGCGATGGCGGATAAGAAGGCAACACGCGATCGGTGCCCTCGACAAGGATGATCCGAGTTTGCCGCGGATCGATGTGGCGAAAATCATGCTTGAGAGTATCGTTGGCGATTTCGCCGAGCGCGCCTGCAAGTTCGACACCGGTGGGTCCGCCGCCAACGATGACGAACGTCATCCACGCAACGAGATTCTCGGGATCGGTTTCGCGTTCCGCGGCCTCGAAGGCGAGCAGGATTCGGCCGCGCATGGCCGTGGCATCGTCTATGTTCTTCAGCCCCGGCGCGAATTTTTCCCATTGATCGTGGCCGAAGTATTGGTGGCTCGACCCAGTGGCGACGATGAGCGTGTCATAGGGAATTTCGCCGTCGCTCAGGATGACGCGATGACTGGCTGCATCGATGCGCGTGGCCTCGGCGAAAAGCACCGTGGTGTTTTTGCTTTTGTGCAAAATTCCGCGCAGAGGTGACGCAACGTTGGCGGGCGAAAGCGAGCCGGTGGCCACCTGATAGAGCAGCGGCTGGAAGAGATGGTAATTGCAACGATCGATCAGGGTCAGGTCAACCGGAGCGTGACGAAGTTGAAGAGCCGCGGCCAGTCCGCCAAAGCCACCTCCGAGAATCACGACGCGATGCCGACCGGTCATGCGACTCTCCTCGAACCTATGCTGCGCTAGCTCGAACGCGGAAGCGGCCGCGCAACTGTCTTCTCACTGCGCCTGACGGCGCCTACAGTATTCGATGCTTTGGACAGCGGCAATGCGTCATTTTTCGCAGTGAAATTGCGCGAACTATGGCGGCACGATTCGGCGGTTTGCCGCTCGGGCGTGAAAAATCTCAGATGCGGACCTTTACAAAATCTTTACGCCGCGCTTATTCCTTCCTGATGCGGCGAAGTTAGGCTCAAGACACGAAACGCGTCGAAGGACGCGATCGCTGCGGCGCCCCTTGGGGCACAACCCCGGACGTAAGCCGACTCGCCGCCACGACGCTGCGAGTGGAAAGCCAGGACGCTACCATGGCAATCGGAAGTCGGAAATTTCTCTCCACCACACAATGCGTTTCTCTCTTCATAACTTTGTGGTTTGGAGTTGGCGCACATGCGGCGGGCGCGCAGAATTCCTCGCAAGGGTCGGCAGGCGCGGCAGGTTCATCTGCGAGTGCGAAT
>JBAVQT010000022.1:0-4268 GCA_049694295.1 Candidatus Acidiferrales bacterium | reverse complement strand
TTGCCAAGGCCACGGGAAATGCGCGATTCGCCTGGGACGCTTTCCGGCGCTTCGTGCAGATGTATTCGAGCGTGGTGATCGGGCTTCCGAAGGAAGAGCTCGAACATAAATTGCGCGCGCTGAAGGGCTCATTGAAGGTAAAGGACGACACTGAGGTGTCGGCGGAGGGCTGGCGGCAGTTGGTGGGTGAATATAAGGCCTATTTCAAGGAGAAGACCGGGAAGGATTTTCCGGAGGATCCCGTCGAGCAGCTCTGGGGCGCGATCGGAGCTGTATTCGGGTCGTGGATGGCGGAGAAGGCGGTGACCTACCGGCGCGTGGAGAAAATCACGGGGCTGGGTGGAACGGCGGTCAACGTGGTGCAGATGGTCTACGGCAACACGGGCGATAATTCGGGGACCGGAGTTTGTTTCACGCGCGATCCCTCCACCGGCGAGAAGGTTTTCTACGGCGAGTATCTGGTGAACGCGCAGGGCGAAGACGTGGTGGCGGGAATTCGGACGCCGACGCCGCTGGCGGAACTAGCCAAGGGCATGCCCAAGGTCTACGCGCAGCTTGAAAAGGTGCGGAAGACTTTGGAAAAGCACTACCGCGACATGCAGGACCTGGAGTTCACCGTCGAAAACGGCAAGCTGTACATGCTGCAGACGAGAACCGGCAAGCGGACAGCCGCGGCGGCGTTTCAGATGGCCGTGGATATGGCCAACGAGAAATTAATTTCCGTGGCGGAAGCGATCGAGCGAATCAAGCCCGAGGATATCGAAAGATTGTTTTATCCGGTGCTCGATCCATCGCTCGCGCGGTCGGAGTATGCCAGCCGGAAACTGGCGGCGGGAATCAACGCGGTGCCGGGGGCGGCGGTAGGCAAAGCGGTGTTTACGGCGGAGGACGCGGAAGCGTGGGCGCACAAGGGCGAGAAAGTAATTTTGGTGCGGCGCGAGACCAGTCCCGAGGACGTGGGCGGAATGTTCGTGGCACAGGGAATCCTGACCGCGACGGGCGGTAAGACCAGTCACGCGGCTGTGGTGGCGCGGGGTTGGGGCAAGTGCTGCATCGTTGGGGCCGAGAGCGTGGACATTGACTCGAAGTCGAAGACGCTGACGGCGGGCGGAAAAGTAGTGAAGGAAGGCGAGTGGATCACGCTCGATGGCGGCGATGGCACGGTCTATTCGGGGCAGATCGCGCTGGTGCGGCCGGAACCGCCCAAGGCGTTCGACACTTTAATGAAGTGGGCGGATAAGACTCGACGGCTGCGAGTGCGAACCAACGCGGACACCCCGTTCGACGCAAAAATAGCGCGAGGAATGGGCGCGGAGGGAATCGGGCTATGCCGCACCGAGCACATGTTCTTCAAGGATTTCGAACATCCGGAAAAGAGCATCGAGCGGCAACAGGCCATCCAGGAAATGATTTTGGCGGACACGGTGGAGGCCCGGAAAAAGGCGCTGGCGAAGCTGCTTCCATTTCAGCGGCGAGATTTCGCGGGCATTTTCGAGGCTATGGACGGCCTGCCGGTCACCATCCGGCTGATCGATCCTCCGCTTCACGAATTCATTCCGCATGAGCGAGCCAAGCAGGAGGAGCTGGCGAAGAAGATTGGTGTGAGAGTGGAGGCAATCGAGCGGCGCGTCGAGCAATTGCATGAGGCCAACCCAATGCTGGGGCTGCGAGGATGCCGGCTGTGCATCGTGTATCCGGAGATTCTGGAGATGCAGGTGCGGGCCATCATCGAGGCGGCCATCGAATGCAAGAAAAAAGGAATTAAAGTAATACCTGAGATTATGCATCCGCTGGTGATGGCTAAAAAGGAGCTGCAGATTTTGGAGGAAGCCACTCGGCGGGTGGCGAGTGAAGTGATGGCGCAATCTAAAGTAAAGGTTGAGTATTTGGTCGGGACCATGATCGAACTGCCGCGGGCCGCTCTGACGGCCGGAAAAATCGCGGAGGTTGCCGAGTTCGTTTCTTTCGGCACCAACGACTTGACGCAGACGACCATGGGACTTTCGCGCGACGACGCGGGACGGTTCTTGCCGGTCTATGTGGACCAGGACAAGGCAGCCATTTTCCCGGCCGATCCGTTCCAGACGCTGGATGTGGAGGGCGTAGGGATGCTGGTGCGCTGGGCGATCGAGCAGGGACGGAAGACCCGGCCAAAGTTGAAGGTGGGGATTTGCGGAGAGCATGGCGGAGACGCCGAAAGCGTGAAATTCTGCCATGAAGTGGGCATGGATTATGTGAGCGCTTCGCCATACCGCGTGGCGATCGCCAGGCTGGCGGCCGCGCAGGCGGTGATCGAAGGCCGGCGAAAGAAGAAGGCGTGAGTCGTGATTGCTGAGCGGTGAATAATCAGCGGACGCGAATCGATGGCTTGCAGTCCGCCTCGAAAGGCGGGCATGGCAACCGGGACGAAAATCAAATACCGGCTGGCTCTGGCAGCGTATAGCGCGGCCAAGGGCGTAAAGGCCGTGGTGTTTTTCGGGATGCTGTGGCTACTGGGCGGCGTCGAGCTGTCGTTGCGGACCGAGCCGCCCCGGGAGTTTCGCGCGAGCGTGGCATGTCTGGCGATCGGTGCGGCTGCGGCAATGGTGCTTTTTCTGCGGGCGCGGCGGACCCGGGGAGTCACCCGGGAACTGGCGACTGCGCCGGGAAATTCCCAGGCGCAGGCGCGCCGCTCGCGAAATTTTCTGTTGGTGAATATCGGGCAATACGCCCTGATCGGGGCCGCTTGCGCGGCGCTGATAATTCTGCGGCGCACGGACCTCATCGTTTCGGCGGTAATCTTCATCGTAGGGGCGCATTTCGTGCCGCTGGCGAAGCTGTTCAAGAATCCGCGGATGTATTTGACCGGCGGCGTGCTCATGGCGTGGGCGTTGCTGTATCCGCATGTACTGCCGATGGGCGGCTGGAATCCGCTGGGGCTGTCAGTGACCGGTTTGCTTTTGGTGGGGTCGGGAATGTGGTCGAGCGTTCGAGCCTGGGATTTGGCGGAGCGAGCGACTGGGTCGTGAGTGGCGAATTGTGAGTCGCGAAGTGGGCGCTGCGCCCGGCGCGATAGATTGAATCTCGGCGATCGAGCGCATCGAGCGGCGTTCCTATTTTCTTAGGGTGACCAGAAAAAAATGGCCGACCGGGCGTTGATCATCGGAATTTGCGGAGGCACCGGATCGGGAAAGACTACGATCACTGGAAGAATTATCGAGGCGCTCCCGGCGGCGGATGTGGTCGTGCTACAGCAGGATCATTATTACCGGGATGAGCCGGAATTGCCCATCGAAAAACGGAGAAAACAGAATTACGATCATCCCGCTTCGATGGATACCCCTCTGCTGGTGGAGCACTTGAAGAGACTGAGGGCGGGGTTGCCGATCGAAAGACCGACCTACGATTTTGCGAATTACCGGCGGCTGGCGGAGACGATTTCGATCGTGCCGCACGCGGCGATCATCGTGGAAGGAATTTTGATTTTCGAGAACGCGGCGCTGCGCGAGCTGATGGATATTAAAGTTTTCGTGGATACCGACGCGGATTTGCGGTTTATCCGGCGCCTCGAGCGCGATATTCGAGAGCGCGGGCGGACCATGGAAAGCGTGGTGGGCCAATATCTGGGCACGGTACGTCCGATGCACATGGAGTTTGTCGAGCCCTCCAAGAGATACGCGGACGTGATCATTCCGGAGGGCGGATACAACGAGGTGGGGACAGATTTGGTGATCCAGAAGATTCGGTCTTTGGTGGGATGAGAGCGCGAGGGCGGGGATTGCGGTTCGTCACTTGTGATTGGTGGCTCGCGGCTTGGGCGCTTCGTCGGCTGGAGTGCGAGTTGGTCGGAGGGCCGACAATTGAAGTGGTGGATTAGATTAATGAGTATTTTTTCGGTGCGTGCGGGCGTGGCATTTCTCAGGTAGGCCTTCCGCAGATCTCATGCATTACCTCAACTGCTGCAGAATTGAACCTGCGGAAAAGTGTGCTTACTCAAATGGCTTCTCAAGTAAAACTCTAAGTGAAATCCGGAGTTCGCCGAAATGAACCGACGCGAGTTTTTTGGCAGAAATAGAATCTCACGTAAAACATTATATTTGTCATCACCTTGGCCGCGATCGAATGTACGGGACTGACGCCGGCGCCTTGGGCTGGATCGGACCGGCTCGAGCGCCGGAGCTAGAGATTGAAAAGCCAGTGGGATTCGCGGAGGAGAAGCACGGCTACTCCGAGGAGCGAGAGGGCGACGGTGATGACGGCGAGGCGGCGCGTGAGAGCGGGTTTTTTGG
>JBAVQT010000021.1:0-1681 GCA_049694295.1 Candidatus Acidiferrales bacterium | reverse complement strand
ATCAACGGGTCGCGAGTGGGGAGCGATTTAGAAACCACGGGCGTCTTGTAATTCAGGGCGCAACGCTAATAAGATGCGGCCAAGCAGGCTATCGGCGGGCGGGTATGGTGGTGAATGCTGGCGAGTGATGGGAGCGGCGGCGCCAGGCGAGCGAGGCTGGGAAAGTGTCCGGGAACGGACAGGTGGGGAACATTTTGTGGCGGGAATGCGTTTCTATGGTTGAGGCGCGAACGCCATGCAGGATGCGAGGCTGAGGACGATTGGATCCGGACGCCCAACTGGTCGAGCGATGTCTCCGGGGCGACGGGCCGGCCTGGGAGGAATTGGTGCGGAAGAACACGCGTCGGGTGTTCAGCCTGTGTTACCGGTTCACGGGAAACCCAGCGGAAGCGGAGGATTTGAGCCAGGAAGTTTTTTTGCGGGTGTACCGGACGATTGGAAGCTACCGGGCGGCACAAGGCGCATTTCCGACGTGGCTATCGAGCGTGACGCGAAATTTGCTGGTGGATCATTACCGGCGGACGAAGCGGGAGCGGCTGACGGATTCGATCGAGGAGACGGCGCCGCAGGTGGCCGAGATGCAGGCGACGGGACGCACGCCGGACAAGCAGGCGCTGGCGTCGGAATTGAGCTGGCAGGTGCAGCAAGGGCTGGGGCGACTTTCGCCGGAATTGCGGGAGGCGGTAATCTTGCGTGACCTGCAGGGACTGGAATATGGAGAGATTCGCACGGTGCTGGGAGTGCCGGAGGGCACGGTGAAATCGCGGATCAATCGAGGACGAATCGAACTGGCACGAGTGCTGCATGAAATGGGAGTGAGACCGCACTAAGGAACGAGAGAAACATGGCGACGAACTGGAATCACGCACAAATCGAAGAACGGCTGAGCGATTACCTGGAGCGCGCGACCACGCCGGAAGAAACGGCGGGGATCGAGGCGCACCTGCGCGACTGCGCGGAGTGCAAGGAAATGGCGACGCAGGTGGGGACGCTGCTGAGCCGGATGCAGTCGCTGGAGCTGGTGGCGGAGCCGCCGCAACTGGCGCGGAAAATTATCGAGGCGACGCTGGGACCGCGGCCGCAGACGACGCCATGGAAACGGCTGACCGGGAAGATCAGCTGGATGTGGTCGCCGCGGTTTGCGATGGGAGCGGCGACGGTGGCGGCAACGCTGCTGATCGTGATGAACACGGTGGGATCGCGGCCCAACCATTTCAAGAAGTGGGCTTGGAAT
Organism: Candidatus Acidiferrales bacterium; assembly: GCA_049694295.1. Classification (GTDB taxonomy): domain Bacteria; phylum Acidobacteriota; class Terriglobia; order Acidiferrales; family UBA7541; genus Palsa-295. Next base: position 447 of record JBAVQT010000021.1, on the reverse strand, counting down.
CCGGTGGATGCGGCGCGCAGCGTGAACCGGCAGGCGCATCTGACGTACGCGCGGAGCGCGAAATACGTGAACGATCTGCGCGTGGTATACGAGATCCAGACCAAGCTGCAACCCGAGCCTTCGCCGCAGCAGGCGGCGCCGCTGCCGGATTCGCAGCCGGCAACCCGGCCGAAGGATGGGTCGCCGGAAGAAAAATCGCAGGAATATCCGCGTCACAACCGGACGCAAATTCGCAATGTCAGCTTATACGCCGTGGTGATGCCGGCGTCCGGGGCGATGCCGCCAAATGAAGAGTTCGATGCAGTGGACCAGAGGAGCGCCCAATGAATTGCGCCGTACATCCCGATGAGCAAGCAACCGGACACTGCCGCCAATGCGGCAAGCCACTGTGCCCGCAGTGCACACGCGAAGTGCGCGGAGCGCTTTACTGCGAGGACTGCCTGGGAC
>JBAVQT010000020.1:0-2032 GCA_049694295.1 Candidatus Acidiferrales bacterium | reverse complement strand
CAGGCGCGAGCGTCTTGCGAAATGTTTTCAGGAGCTAGCCACAAGACGCTAGGAGAGGCTTTGCGAAGCGCGGCACCGGGAGCGGATGCCATCTGGTTCGCGGAGAGCGGGAAAACCAAGGAAATGGCGACGGCCGAACCTTCGTCGGCGGACGCTCGCGACCATCCCGTGCTGGAGCGAACTTTAAGCACCGGCGCGGAAGTGTGGGCAGGCGACAAAACGACGTTTGTGGGCGCCAGCGCGCCGTGCGGTGCGGGCTCGATTGTGGTCGGACGCGTAACACCCGGCGATTATCTGGATCGCTACAACGCGATCGAGACGCAAACGAACGCTTATTTGGAGCAAAAGCAGAGCCTGCGCGCCTATAAGCGAGAGATTCTGCTGGTGCTGGTGCTGATTACGCTGCTGCCGGCGTTCGCGGCGGCATGGGTCGCTCTATTTCTCACCAAGCAGGTCACCGTACCGATTCAGGCGCTGGCGGAAGCCACGCGCGAGATATCGCGCGGCAATTTCGATCATCATGTGGAGGTGCAGGCGCAGGACGAGCTGGGAATGCTGGTGCGATCGTTCAATCGGATGACCGACCAGCTGGGAGAAGGCCGGCGTCAGATCAACGAGTTCACGCAGAGCCTGGAGCAAGCGATCGAGGAGCGCGAGGGCCGCAGAAAGCTGATGGAAGCGATTCTGGAAAACATTCCGACCGGCGTGGTGTCGCTGAGCGAAACGGGCGAAGTGTCGCGAGTCAATTCGGCGATGGCGGCAATTTTGGGCGAAGAAGCGCATCGGGCGCGGACGCTGGCAGAGCTGCTGGGGGAGGATGCATCTCGATCGGTGTTGCACCTGATGAGGCGTTCGCTGCGCATGGGGGTGGCTTCGCGCGAGATTGAGATTGCGACGGGCGGACGGCTGGTGAGAACGGCGGTGAAAGTGACCGCGCTGGGGCCGCGACGATCGAATCCTGGATTTGTGGTGGTGATCGACGATCTCACCGAGCTGCTGCGGGCGCAAAAAGCGGCAGCCTGGCAGGAAGTAGCGCAACGGATCGCGCACGAAATTAAGAATCCTTTGACGCCGATCCAGCTCTCCGCACAACGGATGCTGAGGTACTTGGACCGCTCGAGCCGAACGGCGCCGGGAGCGCCAGGGGCGCGCACCGAATTCGAGCAACTGGCGGCCGAGTGCGCGACGTTGATCGAGCGGGAGGTGCAAACGCTCGAGTCGCTGGTGGATGAATTTTCGCAGTTCGCGCGATTCCCTTCCGCGAAGCTGGCTCCGGAGGATTTGAATGCCATCGTAACAGGCGCTTTGAAACTCTTTCACGGAAGGCTGGATGGGATCGTGGTGCGAACGGACCTGGCAGCCTCGCTACCGACGGTCCGGGCGGATCGTGAACTACTGGGACGCGTCATTGTGAACTTGATCGACAACGCGGCGGAAGCCATGGAGGGTTCGGGGATACGGCAGTTGCGGGTGGCGACACGAGCGGAAAGCGACCGCGATGCCGTGGAAATCGAAGTCTCCGATAGCGGGCACGGGATTTCTCCGCAGGACAAGCAGCGGCTTTTTTTGCCGCATTTTTCGACGAAGGATCGCGGGACGGGACTGGGGTTGGCGATCGCCAGCCGCATCATTGCCGAACACAACGGCACGATCCGCGTAGAAGACAATCTGCCGACCGGGGCGAAATTTCTGATTCGGTTTCCGGCGATCGACCTGGTGAACGTTGAAACACGCTAAGCGGCACGGCCGGTGGTTTGCGATTTGCAGGCAACGCAACGAGAGAGGCGAATCTTAGTTCTCATGCCAGCGAGAATCCTGATCGTGGACGACGAAGGCGGCATCCGGGAAGCGCTCGGAGCGCTGCTGCGGGACGAAGCGTACCAGGTGAGAGTGGCGGCTTCGGGCGAGGAGTGCCTGGAGCTGCTCGAGGAGTCGGATTTCGATCTGGTGCTGCTCGATGTGTGGCTCCGACAAATGGATGGACTTGCCACGCTGGAGCGCATTCAGGAGCACGAACGGCCGCCGATGGTGG
>JBAVQT010000019.1:0-2597 GCA_049694295.1 Candidatus Acidiferrales bacterium | reverse complement strand
GGGCATCCGCTACTGGATTTGACCGGCAAGACGGCGGTGGTAATCGGAGGGACCAGCGGCATCGGACTGGCGCTCTCGCGGGAGCTAGCGCGCGCGGGCGCAGATGTGGCGCCCACGGGGCGGCGGGAAGAATTGGTGCGGAAAGCGTCGGCGGAGGTGGTGGCGCTGGGCCGCAGGTCGCTTGCGGAAACGTGCGATGTGAACGACAACGCGAGTTTGGAGCGGCTTTTGAAGTCGGCTTGCGGGGAATTCGGGAGCGTACAGATTCTAGTGAATTGCGCGGGGCGAACGAAGCGGATTCCCGCGTTGGATTTTCCGGAAGACGAATGGAATGCAATTATGGAAACGAATCTGAACGGGACGATGCGCGCTTGCCGGGTGTTTGGGAGGCACATGATCGAAAGGAAATACGGGCGAATCATCAATATCGGTTCGCTGGCGTGTTTTGTGGGATTGAATGAAGTGTCGGCGTACAACGCGAGCAAGGCGGCGGTGGCGGCGCTGACAAAAACTCTGGCGATCGAATGGGCGACGTCGGGAGTTTGCGTGAATGCGCTGGCCCCCGGAGTTTTCCGGACGGATTTGAATGGCGCGCTGCTGGATGGAACGGAGCGAGGGCGGGAATTTTTGATGCGGACGCCGATGAAACGCTACGGGCGGGTGGAAGAGCTGGGCGGCGCCGCGGTGTTTCTGGCGTCGGATGCGGCGAGCTTTGTAACCGGGCACTTGCTGGTGGTGGACGGAGGATTTCTGGCGAGCGGGGTGAACCAGTAGCGGGGATGGCGGCACAGGCGGGGGATGGGCGGACAAGCGGATGGCTTTCATTACAGAAGATTTTTTGCTGCAGAGCGAGACGGCGCGGCGCCTGTACCAGACGCAGGCGCGGAAGATCGATATATTGGATTTCCACTCACACCTTTCCCCCGCGGATATCGCAACCAACCGGCGGTTCACAACATTGACGGAGATCTGGCTGGACGGCGATCACTACAAGTGGCGAGCGATGCGCGCGAACGGAGTGGCGGAACGGTATTGCAGCGGAGAGGCGACGGCGCACGATAAGTTTGTAGAGTGGGCGAAGACGACGCCGCGAACGGTGCGAAATCCGCTGTATCACTGGACGCATCTGGAACTGAGCCGCTGCTTCGGCATCGAGAAGCTTTTGGATGAATCGAGCGCGGAGGAGATCTGGAACCGCGCGAACGCGATGCTGAGCGGCGAGGAGATGACCGCTCGAGGAATTCTGAGGAAATTTCGCGTCAAGACGCTCTGCACTACGGATGATCCGACGGATTCGCTGGAGGCGCACCGGAAGATCAAGGCGTCGCGAATCGAGACGGCGGTGCTGCCGACATTTCGTCCCGACGGAGCTCTGCGAATGGACGGGCCGGCGAAGTTCAACGAATGGACGAACCGGTTGAGCGCAGCGGCGGACGTGGAGATTTCGCGTTTGCCGGATTTTCTGGCAGCGCTCGAAAAACGCCACGAGTTTTTCCACGAACAAGGGTGCCGGCTATCCGACCACGGCTTGAATCACTGTTTCGCGGAGTGCTGCACGGAGCAGGAAGCGGAACGGACTTTCAGCAAATTGCGGTCTGGCGGGGAGCTTGATTCGCGGGAAGCGGAGGGCCTGGCGGGATACCTGATGATTTTTTTCGGGCATCTGGATGCGCGCAAAGGATGGACAAAGCAACTGCATCTGGGCGCGAACCGCAATACCAATACGCGGATGATGAAGACGATGGGTCTCGATGCGGGATTCGACTCGATCGGCGATTGGCCGCAAGGCGCAACGCTGGCTGGGTATTGCGATCGGCTGGACCGCGAGAACGCGCTGCCGAAGATGATCGTGTACAACCTGAATCCGGCGGACAACTATATTTTCGCGACGCTGGCGGGAAATTATTCGCAGGAGGGTGTGCGCGGGAAGGTGCAATTCGGAAGCGGCTGGTGGTTTTTGGATCAAAAAGAAGGGATTGAATGGCAGCTGAATGCGCTATCGAATTGCGGGCTGCTCTCGAATTTTGTGGGCATGGTGACGGATTCGAGGTCGTTCCTGTCGTTTCCGCGGCACGAATATTTCCGGCGGATTCTGTGCAATGTGCTGGGAAACGAGATCGAAGCGGGATTGCTGCCCGATGACGAAGCGATGATGGAACGATTGATCGGCGATATCTGCTGGAAGAATGCGGCACGATTTTTGGGTTTGGGCGAACCGGCAAGTCTTCCCACGACAAACGGCTAGAAGCTGACTGGCTGGGTTGACATCCTCGCGGCACGGGCGAGGCGAAGGCTCGCTCGGGTGTGAGGCGCGCGAGCGGTACGCGCTGCGCGCGACCCGTTTTTCCCCACGCTGCCGTGCCAGGAAACGGAGAGGTGCTACCGGCCCAACCAGAGGCAGACGACATTAGGCGCGCTGAGCAGCTCGGCGATGCGTTGCTTGGAAGAATCGATCCGGGAGGTGGCGATGTTCCGGCTTAAGCGCGCCTCTCTCATCTCCGAGATTTGGGAAAGCAGTCAACGCGGATCAGTTGTCATTACTGGCTCGCCTGGCGGAGGGAAGAGTTGGACAATTGCACAATTCGTCCGTGAGTGTA
>JBAVQT010000018.1:0-10099 GCA_049694295.1 Candidatus Acidiferrales bacterium | reverse complement strand
GGCCCCGCCTGGCCAACCCATTCCGCCGCCGCGGCCCATGCCCGGACCGCCAAACCCTCCGTGATGCCCGCCGTAGCCGCCTTCGTCGTGGTCCGCAAACAAAATCGAATAGACCAAAGTGTCGGCGTGTTGCGCCGATTCGATCGCATCGATCAGGCTAACCTTGCTGCCGCGGTCCACTCCATCCGTCAGCACCACCAGCGCCTTGCGGCCTTTCTGCTTCAGCATCAGTTCGTTCGAGGCGAGATAGATCGCGTCGTAGAGCAGTGTTCCGCCGCCGCGACGCGCCTGCGAATCGCCGCCGTCATCGGATGGCGAGCCCTGGCCGCGCGTATTGCTGAACTCTGGAGCGCTGAGCGATTGCAACGCTTTTTCGAGTTTGTCTCGGGATGCCGTGATGTCTTGCAGCAACTCGACTTCGCGGGCGAACTGGATCAAGAACGCTTTGTCTTTGTCCTGGCGCAACGAATGATCCAGGAAAACCTGGCTTGCGTCGCGCTCCTGGCCCAGCACATTCCGCTGGCTCATGCTGGTATCCACCAGCAGGCCCATCGTCAGCGGCACATCGGTCTCCGCGGCAAAATAGCTGATCGTCTCGGGCCGCCCGTCTTCGGTGAGCACGAAATTTTCTTTTTTCAGATCAGGGACAATCTTTCCCTTCTTGTCGCGCACCGTAGCGAGCACGCTCACGATCTTGACGTCCGCCTTGATCGTTGGCTGTTCCGTCGCCGCAGGTTGTTGCGCAACTGGAGGCGCGGGAGCTGCCTGAGCTTCTCCCGCTTGCGCCGGCGAAGCCTGCTGCGCCGCTGGTACAAGGGATGCTTCACTCCGCGGACTGCCGCACACAACCGCAACAATCGCCAGCGCGCAAATCGCCGCCAGCGACGCGATGCGACCGCTGCGAATTTCTCTCGGACGCTGGCACAGTAGCGCCGCTTTCTCAAGCTCACGCTTTGCTACAACCATCAAAATGTTTCTCTGCATCACGTTCCTTATGCCGCCGCGAGAAACTATCGCCACTCATGCGCTTCCTTGCAGTGATTGCTGGAAACGCCGCAAATAGTTCCCGAAATAAAATAATAAGATGTCCGGGCCGCCCGTTCGGTTGGCGCTGCAACGTCCGAGCTTCGGATGCTCAGGCCGCGGGCGTCCCCTCTGCGGCCGCGAATCGCCATCGTTGCGTCCACGAGGGGCCGGTATCTCAGTCTCTTTTCGGAGCGATACGGACTCTGGACAGCGATTTCGGATTGTGACATTATCCCGCCGCTGAGGCGGCCTGGGAAGCCCGCGAGGAGCGCTGAGCCTGTGGACATGGGAGCGGAATGCTTTCTTCGGGCGTAACGAGGGCTTGAATCGGGAAACCAATCGAAGAGGAGTGGAAACGTTGGCACGAGAACAGGGAGTGGTGAAGTGGTTCAACGCATCGAAAGGATTTGGATTCATTCAACGGCAATCGGGCGAGGATGTGTTCGTGCATTTCTCTGCCGTGCAGATGGATGGGTACAAGTCGCTGAACGAGGGTGATCTGGTGGAATTTGAAGTGCGGCAGGGCCCGAAGGGGCTGCAGGCGGAAAACGTCACGAAGGTCTAGGCTATCGATTCAGGTGAATGCCAGCAGGCCCCGCCGCGGTTGCCGGAGGCGGGGTCTTTCCGTCTGCGCGCGATGCGCGGAGGCGCCCGCGGACTCGCGCGCGCTGGCAGGGGCGGCCGCAAAGATGCGACCGGGGTGCGCAGGAGCTTGCGCTGAGATGCAGGTCAGCAGCGGAAGCGTCGCGGTGCTGCGATTTGGGGCGATTGTGATAGCATTTAGTTGTAATTCGCTAATTATTAAGGTGACGATTTGGCACAACACATTTCACGCCGAGAACTGAAGAAGGACGAGGTCCGCGAGACACTGGCGCAGGGCGCGGACGCGATTCTATCGCACCGCCTGAGCAGCTTGATCATCCTGGTGGTCGCTCTGGTGGTGGCGGTGGGGTACCTGGGCTGGAAGTCGTACACCCAGCGCGAGACGGTGAAGGCGTCGGCTGCGTTTGACTCCGGGAGCAGAATTTTCGAAGCGCGCACGCGGGTGGCCGGCGAGGCGGCGGTGCCGGGGCAGGTCAGCTACGCGGACGACGCGATGAAGTACAGCGAAGCGGCGCAGAAATTCTCGGATGCGGCCGCGAAGTATCCGCGCACGCGCCCGGGGCAGATGGCCGCGTATTACGCCGCGCTGAGCTACGAGAAGATCGGAAAAAACGCGGAAGCGAAGAAATCGCTGGAAGGCCTGGTAAACGGAAACGACCCGGGGCTGACCGGACTGGCGAAGTATGCGCTGGCGCAGGTGGATGAGAAATTGGGGCAGGGCGACGAAGCCGCGAAACTCTACCAGCAACTGATCGACAAGCCCTCGGACTTCGTTCCGAAGTCGGTGGCCATGCTGGCGCTGGCGCAGTATTACTCGCACAGCAAACCCGCCGAGGCCGCCAGGCTGTACGCACAGATCAAGATGGAATTTCCGGACACGCCGATCGCCGAACAGGCGGACCAGCAGCTCGCGCTCCTTCCGTCGGGTTCCGGCAAGAGCTGAGCCGGAGCGCGACGGTGAATTCGCCGGCACCCTACGCGATGGACGTGGGGCGCACGCGCGGGCGCCGGTATCCAGAACCGCAGCATCCCTACCGCAACGACTACGCGCGGGACCACGACCGGGTAATCCACGCGCGGGCTTTCCGGCGGCTGGAAGCCAAGACGCAGGTCTTCACCACGCGGTTTTCGGATCACTTTCGAAACCGGCTGACGCACACTTTGGAAGTTGCGCAGATCGCGCGCACGGTGGCAGGCGCGCTGCGGCTGAATACGGATCTGGCGGAAGCGCTGGCGCTGGTCCACGACATCGGGCATCCGCCATTTGGCCATGCCGGCGAGCGGCGGCTGGACGCGCGAATGCGCGAGCACGGGGAGCGATTCGATCATAATCTGCACGCGCTGCGGATCGTGGAACAGTTCGAGCAGCGGTATTTGGATTTTCCGGGGCTGAATCTGACGTTTGAAGTTCGCGAAGGGATCATCAAGCACTCGCGCGACTATCCCGCGTCGGAATTTCCGGAGCTGGCGGAATATCTTTTGAACGACCGGCCGCCGCTGGAAGCGCAGATCATTGACCTGGTGGACGAGATCGCCTACAACACGGCCGATCTGGACGATGCTTTTGAAGCGCGGGTGCTGGATTTCGAGCGGTTGCTCGCGGAAGTGCCGGCATTTGAAGCGGTGTATGCGGAAGTGGACCGGAGCTATCCCACCGGGCGGCGCAAGCTGAAATTCAACGAGGCGCTGATGCGCCTGCTCGACCGACTGGCAACCGATCTGGTGGCTACCACGCTGCGGCAGGCAACGGCGGCGGGGGTGGCGAGCGTCGAAGATGTGAGGCGGCATCCGAAGCGGTTGGCGGGATTTTCGACGGAGGTGGCCGCGGAAGACGCGGCGCTGAAGCGGTTTCTGGTGCAGCATATCTACGCGCTGCCGGCGATTGCGGAGGATCGAGAGAAGTCGGTGGAAGCGCTGGACGCGCTGTTTACATTTTTTTTGGAGCATCCGGAGAAGATGCCGCGATTCTATGCGGGGCAGGTGAAGGTCGAGGCTGCGCACCGGGTGGTTTGCGATTATATTGCGGGGATGACGGACCATTTCTTGCTGAGGCGGTGCCACGAATTGCTGGGATTTCCTGTGGCGCGGACGGAACGGGACGAGGATTAGTTTTCTCGTTCGCGCGCGAAAGTCGCAGTCCGCAACAGAAGAGACGAAAACCCCACCCTCACAAAACGAGGATGGAGCACCCGAGAAAGCAACGGCAACAGCTACCGCGGCGGAGAAAATGGATGGCGATTCGCGGGGCGGGCGACATTGCCCGTTAGGTGTCAACAGCGAATCTTGGGGCCGGGCTTTCTTGACAACTTCCGACCCGGTGATATATTGAGCTTTCAGTTGAAAAGATCAGGAAACCGACATGTTTTTGGACGTCAACGAACTCGCCGTACGTAAAATCCGCATCCGGAAGAGCTACACGCCGGGAACGCTGGACTTTCATTCCGGCGAATTCCGCCAGGTAGAACCGCTGGAAGTGCGTGCTACCGCCGAACTGGTGGAGGGGCAGATTCGCATTTATGGCAATCTGCACACCCGGGTGGAGCTGGTGTGCGCTCGGTGCCTGGACACGCTGGTGGAGGAGATCAGCCGGGATTTCGATCTGTACTACCGGTCGATGACGTCATTCAATCCCGACGATGAGCTGCAATTGCGGCTGGATGATACGGAGATCGCATTTTTCGAGGGCGACGGGTTGTTCCTGGCGGATGTGCTGGCCGAGCAGATCAATCTGGCGCTGCCGCTGAAGGCCATCTGCCGAAGCGATTGCCGCGGACTATGCCCCCACTGCGGCGCCAACCTGAACAACGAAGAATGCCGCTGCGAGAAGCATGCGAGCGATGCACGACTGGCGCCCCTGGCCCGCCTGAAGCAGGACTGGTTCAAAAAGCAATAAAACGCTACACTATATTGACATCCGAGCCGCCCCGTGTGGCGGCGTGTGAACGTGTGAAGAGGAGCAGGAATGCCCAATCCAAAGCGACGTCATTCGAAGCGCCGCACCAGCAATCGCCGCGCCCATGACCACCTAACACCGCTATCCCTCGCCGAGTGCCCCAACTGCCACGAGAAGAGGCTGCCTCACCGGGCCTGCGGCAAGTGTGGTTATTACAATGGCCGCGAAGTGATTGACACCGCGAAGAAGTCGGCCTAACTTTCCCCTCATCTGCCATTACGAACCGGCGCCGCTGAGAGCCCAGTCGGATGTGTAGTTGAGCGTCCATTCGAGCAGCCAAATGATCACCATTGCACTCGATGCCATGGGAGGAGACCACGCGCCCCGCGCGGAGGTGGAAGGCGCCCTGCTGGCAGCGCGCGAGTACGGAGTGCGAATGTTGCTGGTGGGCCAAGAACCGGCGCTGCGACAAGAACTGAGCAAGCACCGACAGCGCGGAGCGGCGATCGAAATCGTGCCGGCAGCCGATGTAATCGGTATGAGCGATTCTCCCTCGCAGGCATTCCGGCGCAAGAAAGAAAGTTCGATGCACGTGGCTGCACGGCTGGTGCGCGACGCGAAGGCCGACGCGTTTGTGACCGCCGGCAATACGGGCGCGGCGATGACCATCGCGCGGTTCGTGATCGGGACGCTGCCTTCCGTGGACCGGCCGGCGCTGGCCGCGGCGTTCCCCAACATGAAGGAAAAAGTCACGGTGATTCTGGATGTGGGCGCCAACGTGGATTCCAAGCCCGAGCAGATCGAGCAGTTCGCGGTGATGGGCGAGATCTATTACCGGACGATCTGGGGCGTGAAGAAGCCGCGCGTGGCGCTGCTCTCCATCGGCGAGGAAGAAATGAAGGGCAACGAGCTGACGCGGGAAGCTTCGGCGCGGCTGAAAAACACGGCGATCCAGTTTGTGGGCAATGTGGAGGGCCGCGACGTGTTTCGCGGCGACGTGGACGTGATCGTGTGCGACGGGTTCATCGGAAACATCGCGCTGAAAATCAGCGAAGGCCTGGTGGAACACATTGGCGGAATGCTGAAGCGGGCGCTGAAGAGCAGCCTGAAATCGCAGCTGGGCTACGCGCTATCGAAAGGCGCTTTCGACGATTTCCGCAAACGCACGGATTCCTCGGAATACGGGGGCGCGCCGCTGCTGGGGGTTCGCGGGATTACCATCATCGGGCACGGGCGCTCGAATCCCAACGCCATCAAGAACGCCATTCGCGTGGCGAACGAATTGTGCCGCTCGCACTTCAATGAAAAAATCGAACAGGAGCTTTCCGCAGCTTCGGTGGCCGCGCGCGGCTGAGCTCCGGGAAATCGCACTTTCCAATGGGCAAACTCGCATTCTTATTTCCGGGACAAGCATCGCAATACTGCGGAATGGGCCGCGATCTGGCGGCGAATTTTCCGGAGTCCCGGCAAACGCTGGAAGAAGCCGACACGGCGCTGGGATTTTCCATTTCGCAGCTTTGCTTCGAAGGCACCGAAGAGCAGTTGAAGCTGACCGAAAATACCCAACCGGCGATTTTGGCGGTTTCCGTGGCGGCTTGGCGCGCGCTCGATAAGCGCGGCATCACGCCGGACTTCACCGCCGGACATAGCCTGGGGGAATATTCCGCGCTGGTGGCTTCGGGCTCGCTCGATTTCTCGACGGCCGTGAAACTGGTGCGCGGGCGCGGCACGTATATGCAGGAAGCGGTCCCGGCAGGCGAAGGCGCGATGGCGGCGATACTGGGGCTTTCGCCCGCGGACGTGACGGAAGTGTGCCGCAAGGCCGCCGCGCCGGGCGAAGTGGTGTCGCCGGCGAATCTGAATTCACCGGAGCAGACGGTGATTTCGGGATTGGCTGCGGCGGTGAAGCGCGCGGTCGAGATTGCATCGCAAGCGGGCGCGAAGCGAGCGGTGATCCTGCCGGTTTCCGCGCCATTTCATTGCGCGTTGATGGAGCCTGCCAAGCAGCGACTGGAACCGGATTTGCGCGCGGCCGCGTTTGGTCCGCTGCGGGTGCCGCTGATCACCAATGTGGACGCGGCGGAGATTACGTCGGGCGAAGAGGCGCGCGAAGCGCTGGTGCGGCAGGTGATTTCGCCGGTGCGGTGGCTGGATTCGATGCGCGAGATGATCGAGGATGGCGTCAGCGCGTTCGTGGAAGTGGGGCCGGGTAAAGTCCTTACCGGGCTGATGAGGCAGATTGACCGTTCGGTGCGCTGCTGGAACGTGGAGGATGCGGCCAGCCTGCAAAACACGCTCGATAAAATCGCGCAAGCGCGCGCGGAAACTCCGGAAAGCTAAATGTTCTCGCTCCAGGACAAAGTGGCTCTCGTTACCGGCGCGTCGCAGGGCATTGGCCGCGCGACGGCGCTGGCGCTGATGGTGGCCGGGGCGAAAGTTGCGGTGGCGGCGCGCAATGCGGAGAAACTTTCCGCGCTGGCCGCGGAGATTACCGCTGCGGGAGGCGAAGCGCTGGCGGTCACCATGGACGTGGCGGACGCGACGCAGATCAAGGCGGGATTCCAGGAGATTCTCGGGAAATTCGGGAAGCTGGATATTCTGGTGAACAACGCGGCGATCACGCGGGACACCTTGGCGCTGCGGATGAAGCTGGAAGATTGGGACGCTGTGCTGCGAACGAACTTGACCGGCGCGCACCTTTGCATCCAGCAGGCGCTGGGGGCGATGCTGCGGCAGCGCTCCGGACGGATTATTAATATAACTTCGGTGGTGGCGCAAACGGGCAATGCGGGGCAGGCGAATTACGTGGCCTCGAAGGCGGGATTGATTGGTCTGACGCGTGCGATTGCGGTGGAAGTGGCGTCGCGTTCGATCACCGTGAATGCCGTGGCGCCGGGATTTATCGAGACGCCGATGACCGATCCGCTGCCGGCCGAGCTGAAAGAAAAAATGAAAACGATGATTCCGCTGGGGCGGTTTGGGCTGGACAGAGATGTCGCGGCGGCGGTGGTGTTTTTGGCCAGCGATGAAGCGGGATATATCACGGGGCAAGTGCTGGGCGTGAATGGCGGCCTGCACGCGGGATAGGCGCGCGCGGGACACTGTGGAAATAGCGCAAGAATCGAGCAGGGAAAGCAGCGCAAAGGTTGACCCGGCCATGGGGCACGCATAAAATGGGCAGGTTGTGTGGACGGCGCAGCCCCGACCCGCATCCGGCCCCGGGGATCCAGATCGTCAAAAATCGGAGGAACATTCAGAATGGCTAGCGTCGAAGAACGCGTGAAGCAGATCATTGTCGAGCAGCTCGGTGTGGATGAGGGTGAAGTGACGCCGACCGCTTCCTTCGTGGACGATCTGGGGGCTGATTCGCTCGACACTGTCGAGCTGGTGATGGCCTTCGAGGAAGCATTTGGGATCGAGATTCCGGACGAGGACGCCGAAAAGATCGCCACGGTGAAAGACGCCGTGGACTATATCGAGAAGCATTCCAAGAGCAAGTAGTCGGTCCTCAGGGCGTCCCATTCTTTACAGGAGTTGTCCCCTTTGAATCGCCGTGTCGTCGTTACAGGCGTCGGGCTGGTCTGCGGCTGCGGGATCGGCACCGACGAAGTGTGGAGCAACTTGCTGGCGGGCAAGAGCGGGATTGGTCCGATCACCGCGTTTGACGCCGCGGGGTTCGATTGCCGGATTGCAGGCGAAGTACGCGGCTTCGATCCGCTGAACTGGATCGAGAAAAAAGAACTGAAGAAGGTGGGGCGGTTCATTCAGCTGGCGCTGGCCGCTTCGGATTTCGCGATGCGCTCCGCAGCGCTGGAGCTGACGCCGGAGACAGCGGACGCGGCGGGCGTTTACATCGGATCCGGCATCGGCGGATTCGATGTGATCGAGCGAGAACACAGCAAGTACCTGCAGGGCGGCCCAGGCAAGATCTCTCCGTTTTTTATTCCCGCAGCGATCGTGAATTTGGCGTCGGGGCACGTCTCGATCCGCTACGGCGCGAAGGGTCCGAATTCCGCGACGGCTACGGCTTGCTCGGCATCGGCGCACGCGATCGGCGATGCATTCAAAATCATCCAGCGCGGCGCAGCCGACGTGATGATCGCGGGCGGAGCGGAAGCGGCAATCACACCGATGGGCGTGGGCGGATTCGCGGCGATGCGCGCCCTTTCGACGCGTAACGACGAACCGCAGCGCGCCAGCCGTCCATTTGAAGCCAACCGCGACGGATTCATTGTGGGCGAAGGCTCCGGCGTGCTGATTCTGGAGGCGCTCGAATTTGCGCTGCGACGCGGCGCAACTATTCTGGCCGAAGTGGTGGGCTATGGAATGTCGGGCGACGCTTACCACATTACGCAGCCCGCCGAACACGGCGACGGCGGCTATCGAGTGACGATGGCGGCGCTGAAAGACGCGGGAATTTCACCGGGCGATGTGGGATATGTGAACGCGCACGGCACATCCACGCCGATTGGCGATGCGATTGAGACGGAAGCGCTCAAGCGCGTGTTCGGCGAAAAGGCAAAGCAAGTTCCGATCAGCTCGACGAAGTCCATGACCGGGCATTTGCTGGGCGGCGCGGGCGGCCTGGAGGCGGGCATCAGCGTGCTGGCGCTGCGCGATCAGATTTTGCCGCCGACGATCAATTACGAAACTCCCGATCCCGCGTGCGATCTCGATTACGTGCCGAACCAGGCGCGCAAAGCCGAGGTCGAGTATGTAGCGTCGAATTCCTTTGGATTTGGCGGGACGAACGCTTCGCTCGTGTTTCGCCGGTGGAGCGGAAAGTAAGAAGCGCGCGCGGAGAATTCGGCTCGCCGCTTCCTGGATTGGCCGCATGGTTTTCCTGCGTTGGAGGACTCCTTGAAAATTGGCGTTTGCGTGAAACAGGTTCCCGCGAAGGACGCTCCGCTTGCGATCACCGCGGATGGCGCGTGGATTCGCGAGTCGGACATTGGATTTGAAACCAACGAGCCGGATACATTTGCGCTGGAAGAAGCGCTGCGCCTTAAAGAGAAACACGGCGGCGAAGTGGTGGCGATCTCGATGGGTCCGGAGCGCGCGAAGCAGACGATCAAAGAGGCGCTGGCGAAGGGCGCCGATCGCGGGATTCACGTCATCGACGACAAGTTTTTCCAGCTTGATCCGCTGGCGTCGGCGCGATCGCTGGCCGCCGCGATCAAAACGGAGAATTTCGACCTGCTGCTTACCGGATTGCAGAGCGACGACCAGGGATTTGGGCAGACCGGCGTATTGCTGGCGGAGTTGCTGGACCGGCCGCACGCCACGATCATCATGGCGATCGAAGTGACGGATGGGCGCATGAAGCTGAAGCGCGAACTCGAGGCCGGCTGGTTTCAATGGGTCGAGCTGCCACTGCCGGCGGTCCTCTCGATTCAGTCGGGCATCAACAAGCCGCGCTATGCGACGCTGAAGGGCATCATGGCGGCGAAGAAGAAAGAGATTGCGACCATCGAACGCGCTTCTCTGGGCGTTCCGAATACGCCCACACAGCAGGTCGAGCGCATTTATATTCCTCAAAAAACGAAAAAGACGGAATTCCTCACGGGCCAGCCCAAA
>JBAVQT010000017.1:0-4558 GCA_049694295.1 Candidatus Acidiferrales bacterium | reverse complement strand
AGCGTGGCGTGGGCATTGCCATGATCGCGGAAAGCGTCGAGCGTGGCGGGCGGAATGGTATTGACGGTATCGGGACCGATCAGATCATCCACGTAGAGAGTGTCCGGATACTTTGGATTCTTCGTGCTGGTGCTGGCCCAGAGCACTCGCTGGGTGTGAGCTCCCTTGGAGGCCAGAGCTTGCCAGCGCGGGCCGCTGAAAATATTTTTGTAAAGCTGATACGTCAGTTTGGCATTCGCGACGGCGATCTTGCCTTCAACCGATTCGATCAGCGTCTTTTCGGCAGGAGATTTCGCGGCCCGGGCAAGGTCAGCGAGCTTTCCGTCCACAAGGGTGTCAATGCGGCTCACGAAAAAACTGGCAACGCTGGCCATACGCGAGAGGTCGCCGCCGCTCTTGGCAAAATCCTCCAGACCGGCAATGTAGGCCTCGGCGACTTTCTGGTAGACATCTTGCGCGAAGAGCAACGTAATGTTGACGTTGATCCCTTCTCCAATGAGGGTGCGAATGGCAGGCAGGCCTTCGGGCGTGCCGGGCACCTTAACCATCAGGTTCTCACGACCCACAGCTTTCCAGAGCCGGCGAGCCTCATCGATCGTTTCCTGAGTCTTGTGCGCGAGGTAGGGCGAAACCTCCAGGCTGACATACCCGTCTCGGCGTTTGGTCTCTTCATAGACATTGCGAAAAATGGCGGTGGCTTCCTGAATATCCTGTATCTCAAGCTGCTCGAAGATTCCCTTGGCGTCCAGATCCTTACGCTTGGCCAGCTCCGCGAGGGATTGCGTGTAATCCGTGCTGCCGGCGATGGCCTTCTCGAAAATGGACGGATTCGAAGTCATTCCGCGCAGGCCGTCGTTTTCGATCATGCGCGCGAGTTCGCCGGTGGTAAGGAGATTGCGGCGAATGTAGTCGAGCCAAACGGACTGGCCCAGACCGATCAGTTCCTTCAGATGATTGACGGTCTTGGTTCCGGACGTCTGTGCAGTGGTGCTCATGGCGATGCCTCCCGTGCAAGATCAAATTCCGCAAGCCGTGAATGGTTAGCGGCAGGCCGCCGGATGATCAGGCTGTCAGCCGCAGCCAGTGCGAATTATTTTTTACCGAGCTGCGATTTTACCGCCGTCACTACATGCTCGGCGGTGAAGCCGAATTTTTTCATCAGGTCCTTGATCGGCGCGGAAGCTCCGAACGTGGTCATCCCGATCATGACACCGGTGGGGCCGATAAACTGATCCCACCCGAGCGGCGAGCCGGCCTCGATCGCGACACGAACTTTGACCGCCGCGGGCAGCACGCTCTCGCGATACTCCTGGGGCTGATCGCGGAACAGCTCCCACGATGGCATGCTGACCACGCGCGCCTGGATATTTTCCTTCGCCAACTGCTCCTGCGCCTGCATGCACCATTGCACTTCGCTGCCGGTGCCCATCAAAATCGCGTCCGGCTTACCGCCCGGCGCGTCGAGCAAAACGTAAGCGCCCTTGGCAACGCCCGAGGCTGGCGCGCATTTGGTGCGGTCGAAGGTCGGAATCGCCTGGCGCGTGAGCACGATGATGGCTGGCTCATGTTTCAGTTTCATGACAACTTTATAGGCCTCGACAACTTCGTTCGAGTCCGCGGGCCGCAGCACGATAATTCCAGGCGTGGCGCGAAAAGTGGCGAGTTGCTCGATAGCCTGGTGCGTGGGGCCGTCTTCGCCGAGTCCGATGGAATCGTGCGTCATGATCACGATCAGCGGAATTTCCATCAGCGCCGCGAGGCGAATGGCCGGCTTGCAATAATCGGTGAAAATGAAAAAACTGGAACCATAGGCGCGGATTTTTGAGAGCACCATGCCATTGCAGGCGGCAATCATGCCGTGTTCGCGAATGCCGAAATGAAAGTTTCGGCCGCCATAGTTGCCGGGCTCGAAGTCGCCCGCTCCCTCGAAAGTCAGGCGCGTCTTGGTGGAAGGGTAAAGATCGGCCGCGCCGCCCATCAGCCAGGGAATATTCTGCGCGAGCGCATTGAGCACTTTGCCGCCGGAATCGCGCGTGGCCACGCCTTTGGGATCAGCCGGGAACGACGGCAGATTTTTGTCCCAGCCATCGGGAAGTTCGCGATGCTGCATCGCTTCGATCTGAGCGGCCAGATCGGAAAATTGGGCTTTGTAATCCGCGAATTTCTTCTTCCATGCGGCGTGCGCCTCGCGGCCGCGCTTTCCGATGTTGTTGCGGAAATCATCGAGGACGCCGTCGGGGATCAGAAATTTAGCGTCTTCGGGCCAGCCATAAGCGCGCTTGGTGAGGCGGACTTCCTCCTCGCCGAGCGCCTCGCCGTGGGCGTCTCTGGTGTCCTGCTTGTTTGGCGAGCCGTAGCCGATGTGGCTGTGCACGATAATTAAAGTAGGCCGATCCTTGGACTCCTGGAACACCTGGATGGCGCGGGCAACCTGCTCGAGATTGTTGGCGTCAGGAACAGCGGTGACGTTCCAACCGTACGCTTCGAACCGCTCGGCAACGTCATCGGAGAGCGCCAGATCGGTATGACCTTCGATAGTGATGGCGTTGAAGTCGTACAGCCAGCAAAGATTCGAGAGTTTGAGGTGCCCCGCGAGAGAACCGGCTTCGTGGGAAATTCCTTCCATCATGCATCCATCGCCACAGAACGCATACACGTTGTAATTGAAAATTTCATGGCCGGGCCGGTTGAAGTGCGCCGCCAGCCAGCGTTCGGCGATCGCAAATCCAACGCTGTTGCCCAGCCCCTGGCCGAGCGGGCCCGTGGTGGTTTCGATGCCCGAAGTGTGGTGATACTCGGGATGGCCGGGACAGCGGCTATCGAGCTGGCGAAACCGCTTGATGTCTTCGAGAGGCACGGCGAGTCTATCGGTGACCTGATAATCCGGGGTGACGGCCTTCACTTGCGCGAGATGCAGCAACGAATAGAGCAACATCGAAGCGTGACCGTTGGAAAGAACGAAACGGTCGCGATTCGGCCAGAGGGGACCGTCGGGATCGAAACGCAGGAATTTTTGCCAGAGTTCGTAGGCGACCGGAGCGAGGCCCATCGGCGCGCCGGGATGCCCGGAATTGGCCTGCTGCACGGCGTCGATTGAAAGAGTGCGGATGGTGTTGATGGAAAGCTGTTCGATTGGAGCAGCGGTCACGAACGATCCTCCCGAAGGATTGGGCAGTACGAGCCGAAGTAGAGGCCTGGCCGGCGCGCGATTCCCAGCAGCAAGCAGAACAAGCACCCTCATTGTATATGATGCGGAGCGACGGGAACAGTTTCGCGCGGGATGGAAGGAAACCGGAGAGGAACAGGCTGCGCGCGGCGGGCGTTAGGCGAGAAAGAGGCGCTTCGCGAAGCGAAACGGACGATAGAACAGACCACTCACCGGAGAGAAGCGGGCAACGCAGCGGCCCAGAAGCTCCTGCGCGAGGGATTCCATGTCCACGTGTTTCCTGCGGCGGTGCAGGCGCGTTACGCGGCCGAGAAATTCTTCGCGGCGCACGGGTGCGTCGGCCCTATCGAGCGAATCGCCCTTGGTAAGGATCGCGGCGCCAGACGCTGTGCGCAAGACGCGATGCGCGATCAAACGGCCGGCGCGTTCGAACAGAATCACTTGACCCCGTCGCACGCGATCGAAATCGATGCGGCTGACGAAAACCAGATCGCCCGAACGAATCCACGGAAACATGCTGGCGCCCAAAACTCGAACGCACGCCGAGCCGCGCGTGCGGATGCGATGGGCGATGGCCGAGACGCCTTCGGCAGATTCGCCGATGGCGCGGATCAAAGGTTCGCGGACGGGTGAAATCGCGGTGGCGGCGGACATCAGGGGTTGAGCTCCAGCGATTGCGAAGCGACGGGCTTGCCATCGAGCGCGACCTGCACCGACCAGTTCCCCGTTTCCTGCTTCTGGGAGATCCAAGTGCCGGCCACGGGAAGGACGCGAACCGCCGAGAATGAGCCGTTGGAGCCAGCGGGAATCTTAAAGCCGGTCTTCATGGACTGCAGCAGCCCGCCGCCGGGAAGAAGAAGTTCGAGCGTCTGGGCGTGATTGCCGGGCGCCACGCCGCTCCAATTCACGGTGATCACCAGATCGCGGAGCGCAGCCACGCTGAAAGAGCCGGCCGGCGAGCAACCGTCGGGCCCGTCGGCGCAAAACGTGATCAGAGCAGCGGGATTGGAAAGGGGCGCCGAGCCTCCGCCGTTGCCGCCCGCGGGCGGCATCTGGCAGGCCGGGAAAAAAGCGAGCGAGAGCAGAAGAACGGCGGCGGGCGGGAAGCCGGCCGAGCGGCGCAATTTCAGTTGATGAAAGAGTTGCGGCATCTTTCTCCTCGCTCAGAAAGGATAGGTAAACGCATAAGCGCGCTGGTCATTGGTGGAGAAATAGAGACGCGACATCACGACATCCAGACTTGGGTTGCCAATGAAGGCGGGCAAGCCATTCAGACCGTTGTCCAAGTTCACGGCAAGCGGCTGAGGATTATCCACACCGGTAGCAACTTTGATTTCGTGAATTTTGCCATCGTTCGATCCGACGTAAACATTCGCGTCGTAGGAATATGCG
>JBAVQT010000016.1:0-14427 GCA_049694295.1 Candidatus Acidiferrales bacterium | reverse complement strand
GATGGTCTGCCGCAGCGGCAAGGATTTCTCGGGTCCCTGGGGCGCGCCTTCGATGATGGCGCTCGAGGGCGGCAGCTTCGGCTTTCAGATCGGCGCCGAGGCCACCGATTTCGTGTTCCTCTTCATGAACGCGCACGGAGCGGAAACCCTGCTCGAAAATAAAGTCAAGATAGGCGGCGATGTTTCCGCGGCTGCCGGCCCCGTGGGCCGCACCGCTGAAGCCGACACCGACGCGTATATGCGCGCCGAAGTGCTCACCTATTCGCGCGCCCGAGGGCTATTTGCGGGGGCGTCACTGGAAGGCGCGACTTTGCACCCGGACAATGACGGCAACGAGGCTCTCTATGGCCACAAAGTGAGCGCCAAAGAGATCGTCTTTGGCTCGGCGGAGCATACACCTGCTTCCGCGCGCGTGCTGGTGGCTCTGCTGGACAAGACCACACCGCACCCGAAGAACTCATAACTCATACCGTGATAACGAGGGCGCTCTTCGCCGGGCGCCCTCACTTTTTTTTGACCTGCTTCCTCCAGCCTTACTGTGCCTCCCCTGGCGATCTGCGGTAATCGGTGTATTTCTTCAGCCCGTGTCGCTGTGATCTCCTAAAGACGGGTCGAATTTGAAGGAGGCCAGGGAATGAAACAAGCCGATACACCCTTTCAGTTTGTGGCGGCGGCCTCTCTTATCCTGATCGGCAAGGACTCTCCAGACACTTTGGCCGGACTCGCGCGCGGACTAAAAACGGTGTCCGACGCTTCCATCTTTTGCCACACGTTTCAATGCCTGGCTACCCACCATTACACTTCTTACTCGAACGATTTCGCGCAATGGGCCATGGCCGCATGCAACCAAGCGGAACTCGCCGAACGCTTTGCGTCGGTGGATGTGCGGCAGTTCGTGGCCATCGCCGGCCTGCGCGAATCGCTGGTGGCGACGCTCGACACCTACCTGAAAGCGCGCCCGGCGGTGGGCGAGCATATGGCTTTCGAGCCCTTTTATTTCTGCGAATCGCACGAAGTGACGCTGCCTGCCGAAACTCGCGCATCTAACCTGAAGGAGCTGGCGGAGGGCATCGCGCACATCGGCCTGGAATCGCTGCACTACCACTTCATCAATTCGCGCCTGCGCCTGCACCTGCAGACCAATGATTTTTCCAACTGGATCCAGCACGAACTGGGAATGTCGGACCTGGCCGCGCGAGTCAACCGCGTGGATTTCTACACCAATACGCTGGACGGCGTCCGGGAGGAGATCATCGCGTGCCTGAAACCATCGATCAAGCCGTGAGTGCCGCGCAGGCGCCGCCGGCGCAATCGTCGGTGCCTCCTCTCAAAGATTACGCGGCCGTGGTGGGGCAGCCGGAAATAGACGAACTGTGGCTGATGGCGCACGCGCTGCAGGGCCGCACGGTAAAGATGGTCAATTCAACCGCGGTGGGCGGAGGCGTGGCCGAAATTCTCAATCGCCTGGTCCCCCTGTTTCAAGAAGTGGGGCTGCCGACTCGCTGGGACGTGATCACCGGCGGCGAATCGTTCTTCGCGGTGACCAAAGCGTTTCACAATGCCCTGCACGGCATGGAGTACGAAAACCGCCCCGAATGGTTTGACATCTTCCTGGCCACCAACGAAGAAAATCGGCGGCGGATGAGCTTCGATGAAGACTTCGTGGTGATCCACGATCCGCAACCGCTGCCGCTGGTGCAGGCCCGAGCGCAAAAGCAGAAGAAAGACCACTGGATCTGGCGCTGCCATATAGATCTCTCGCGGCCCAATCCGGACGTCTGGAAATTTCTAGCGCCCATGGTGGAAAAATTCGACGCTTCGCTCTTCTCGTCGCCCGCGTTTACCCACGCGCTGGGGATTCGCCAATATCTTTTCGCGCCCACCATCGATCCGCTGGCGGATAAAAATCGCGCGATCGAGCCCGAGTACGTCCGAAGCGTGGTGGAAAAATACGGCATCGACCCTCACCGGCCGATCGTGACACAGATTTCGCGGTTCGACCGGCTGAAGGATCCGCTGGGCGTGATCGAAGCCTATAAAATGGTGAAGAGCTACGACGATTGCCAGTTGGTGCTGGCGGGCGGCGGCGCGAGCGACGATCCCGAAGGCGCGGTGGTCTACGCCGAGATGCAGGAGGCCGCCAAGGGCGATCCGGACATTCATCTGCTGAACTTGCCGCCGTGGAGCCACCTGGAAATCAACGCCCTACAGCGGGCATCCACCATAGTGGTTCAAAAGTCTCTCCGTGAGGGCTTTGGGCTGACCGTTACGGAAGCGCTCTGGAAGAAAAAGCCAGTGGTGGCGTCGGCGGTTGGTGGAATCTTGCGGCAAGTGCTGCACAAGATCACCGGGATGCTGGTTCATTCGGTGGAGGGCTGCGCCTACCAGATTCGCTATCTGCTTTCGAACCCCGCTTTCGCGGCCCAGCTCGGAGCGCGCGGGCACGAAGTGGTGAAAGAGAATTTCCTGATCACGCAGAATCTCAAACGCTATCTCCTCCTGTTCCTGCTGATGGAGCGCAATTCATAAGACGGCAGCAGCGCGGCCCTCGACGGGCGCGGGAGCGGCGACGCTATCTAAGGCGCTCTCAAGTTTTCCGTGTATTGCCCCGGTGCCGAGCGAGGCTTATATCAGTGATTCGCGCGCGGCTCCGAAACGGTCGTCAGATTTGAACCAAAGGTGATCATCATGGCTGAAAACCGAGCAGAGGTCCTGGTCGAAGCGCTCCTCACCTGGGGAGTGAGTATCCTCTTTGGACGTCCGGGCGGGAGCGCACACGGAATGCTCGAGTTTTTGCGGTCGCACCAAAGCCGCATTCGCTTCCTGCGGGTCCACCAGGACGAGGCCGCCGCTTTCATGGCCTCCGCCTACGCCAAGTATTCGGGCAAACTGGGCGTGTGCGTGGCGGAGTCCGATATGGCATCGGAGCAGGATCGAAATTTTCTGCTGCCGGCCGCCACGGATGGCGAAGCAGTGCTGGCGATGACGTTCAGGTCCGGGGCCACGACATTTGGGTCGCACGAAGCGGCATTCAGCGCGCTTGAAATTCCGGGCGGCGCCGGGATCGTGTTCCGTGCGCGAGTAACGGACCTATCCGAAATAGCCAGCGTGGTCGACGATGCTTGCCGCTCGGCCTTGCACGACCGGGGCCTCGCGCATATCGATTTCCTGGTGGACCTGGCGCCGACCATCAAGCGGCCACCTCTTTCGATCGCCCGGCCACCGGCATCGAACTACGCGCAGCGCTCGAATACCCCTGAAAAAATAATCGAGTTCCCGCATTCGCCCCGCCGCTTCGCCTGATCCAAGAATGCCAAAATCGCGGAATGGCTGCCGCCAGGTCTGATTCAACTCGCCTTAGACTCGCTATTTTGGGGGTCTGCCGCCGGCCTGCGGTGCTCCCAGGCCTTTTTCAATGGTTCACCCGATTGCGCCCAGTGGCCAATGGGCATTAACTGGCGCAGTAGCGCGGCCGCTCGATCCAGCGGGCCAGCCGCAGCGACGAGCTTCCTACAAGGAGATGTAAATGAAGAAGATAACGATTTTCGCGGCTGTGCTCTTCGCACTTTGCTTGTTCTCATTCCCCGCCAACGCGCAGGACTCCAGCGGCAGCAGCAATTCAACCATGGCCAGCGCTAGCACCAAGACTGTGACCGGGTGCCTCCAGAAGACTGAGAAGACGGGGCACTATAAACTGAAAGCGGATGATGGCGGCACTTACTGGCTGCGCAGCAGCTCCGTAAAACTAGGCGAGCACGTGGGCCACACGGTAACGGTAACCGGCACCGAAATGATGTCGCATTCCTCGGCGAGCACCGACGCCAACGGCCAATCAGATACAACGGCCAAGCCTCGGCGTGAAGGATTGAAGGTGACTGACCTAACCATGGTGAGCGATTCCTGCCAGGCTGCCAAATAACGGAAGGGCAGAGTTTCTCTGCCCTTCTTTTCGCCGCTGAAATTGATATCAAGGAGGAGGAGAATCGCGGAATGCCACGCACAGAACGTAGCCGCAGCCGAATGGCCGCAGTGGTGCCTCCACGGCACAGGCTAAACCGACGGGGAGGAAACCGGCTTAGGCTTCACGCCGCGCGACGCGGATGCCGCCGCTCGAATGCCGCGTCGACGACTCCGTAGAATCGCTTGTCGCAATCCAAGCAGCGATATGGCCTGACAAAAAAGAGCCTCATCAACGTTTTTTCGATCATTCCGTTGCGCACCGAGCGCCGCGTATTGTCACACCCGCAGGTGGGGCAAATATGCGCCGGGTTAATTTTATTCTCTTCCATAAATCGCTCCATCCAGTGCCCGTTCCGTATGAGAACTGACGCCGTCCTTTCGGGTTCGTTGCGCGCGCTCCGAATACTCAAGAGTTGCTTCGCCTTCAAGCGCTAATGCCCTGCATGAGCCGCATAGTGCCCTAGGCTCGGATCTGCGAGCAAGTGATTCGTGGCGCGGACGAAGGAAACATCCTCCGCCCCGGTGTTGCAGAGAAGTTCCCTTAGCTGCCCGGTCAGCTCGGGTCTGGTGGCGCGCACGGAAACCAGGATACCGCCGTTCTTGACGCGATTTTCGTAGCGCTCGGCATCGTAGGGCCGAATGCCCAGCCCGATCAGAGCTCCCGTCAATTCGCCTCGCGTGGGAGTCTGCACGATGGTCAGCGAGGTCAGGAAGCCGGTGATCAAGGCGTTGGGCGGCTGCCTGGTATGGCCTGACGCGCGCGAATGGCGATTTTCGGCGACGTTTGCCACCGATCCTTCAAAAGTCTTCGCCAGCAGCCATTCCGGAAACAGCACCGAGATTTCTCCAGTACCCATGCCCATCGCTTTCAGAGAACTGACGCAATTCTTCAACCCGGCAAAATCGAGATATATGCAGAAAATCGGACTGCCTCTCTCCGCCATACCATCCTCCCGAATGGAGCATCTTGGCTCGAGCATTAGCAGTCGAAATTTAATACTGGCAGCGTGCTTTGAACATACAGTGTACTACCTAGGCTCGGTTCGGCGTGGCCTTAGATAGAGGGGCGACGAAATTAGCTAAAACACGTACAATGCTGGAGTTAAGACACGACAATTTCGGATTGCGAGCGGGCCGACGGCCCTCATGCGCCGACCCGACCGTCCTCCAGCTTGCTAGGCAGCATCCCTCGAACTGCGGTCCCCTGCTCGCTGGAATGAACCATCATCCAGCCGCCCAATTGCCGGGCACGCTCCCGCATCCCCCGAATTCCGACTCCCAGCTGCCCTCCGGGACCATTAAGCGTTTCCAGCAGTTCGGGCGGGATTCCTTTGCCTTTGTCGGCGATCTCAAAACTTACCCGGTCGATATCCCGGGCGATGCGCACGGTGGCCGACTGCGTCTCCGCGTGCCGGAAGACATTGGTCAGCCCTTCCTGCACTATCCGGAACAGCACGGTCTCCAATTTCTGCGGCAGCCGTTCTGGGCCGAGCGACAAATCTAGATCGATCTTCATCTTGCTGCGCTTCTTCAATCCATCCACGTACCATTCCAGAGCAGACTTCAGCCCCGCGAAATCGAGGGTAGGCGGATATAGCAAATAGGAAAGCGTCCGGGTTTCATCGGAGGCCTGCTGCGCCAGGCCAATGGCCTCGCGAAGAATTTCCAGCGTATCGGAATCGCCGCCGGTAAGTTTCTCGGTCACCGCCGAGAGGTGAATCACCAGAGCGGCCAGACTCTGCCCCGTGCTGTCGTGCAGCTCCCTGGCGATTCGCTGGCGCTCTTCGTCCTGCAATTGGAGCAATCGTGCGGAGAGATTCCGGAGCGATTCTTCCGCTTCGCGCCGGCGCGTGACATCGCGATTGATTTCCATTATTCCGGTGGCCTGACCTTCGCCGTTTCGTTGCAGCACCTGGCGGCTCTCGACAAAGATGCGTTTTCCGGTGCGCGTCGAGTGGACCAGCTGCCCATACCACCAGCCTTGCCCGAAGAGATGATCGCGGACCGACTCGATAGACTCGGGGAATTCCGTCTTCAGCAAATCATGCGTGATTTTTCCGACCGCTTCCGCGCCGGTCCAGCCGTACATTTCCTGCGCGCCGCGATTCCAGAACGCAATCGCACTATCGAGATCGCGGACGATGATGGCGTCATGCGCGAGATGCAGCAGCTCGGATTGCTTGCGGATATTTTCGGTGGCTTTCAACCCTTCGGTGATGTCCTCAATCGCCAGCAGCGTGAATTTTCGCGTGCCCTTTTCACGGTACATCTGGCGCGCGTTCAGCAGCATGGTGCGTTGGCCGATATGCGGAAATTCGTGGGTCAGCTCGAAATTTTTCAGTTCCACTTTCGCGGGAATGATGTCGCGCAGCAGCGTCAGCAGCCGCGGGTTGCTCCACTGCCCGTTGCCAATCTCCGGCAGCAGCTGATTCTCCACCTCGCTACGCATCACGCGAAAGGTCTGCAGGAATGAGGCGTTCACGGCCAAGATCCGCAGCTCTTCGTCCAGCACCGCCAGGGCCTCGCGCACCGTTTCGCTGATGTTCTCGGCGTACTGCCGCGATTCGGCGGCTTCCGACTTCAGAGCGTCGATATCCACGAAGGTCAACACCGCGCCATCCACTTGTCCGTCCGTCGCTTGATAGGGCCGCACGCGCAATGAATGCCACGCGCCACGCACGTCGGTGACGTCTTGCTCCCGCAAGCTGCCGCTCGTCATCGCTTCCGATATCAGCGACTTCACCTTGCCGAAATCCACCGCCGATCGCATCTCCCCGATCGGCCGGCCGATATCCGCGGGAACCAGCTTGAAGAGTTCCGCGGCGCTCGGCGTGAAGCGCCGGAGGCGCATCTCGCGGTCCACGATCACCATTGGAACGTACACGTTCCCAAAAACGTTGGTCAGGTCGCTATTCAGTTGGATGAGATCCAGATTGCGGTCCTGCAATTCCTCGTTGAGAGTGGTCAGCTCTTCGTTGCTCGCTTGCAATTCCTCCTTGGCGGTTTCCAGTTCTTCGTTGGTGCTCTGCAGCTCTTCATTGGTTGACTGGATCTCTTCATTGGCGGCCCGCAGCTCTTGCGTGTTGGCGTCGTGGTCGTGAATGACCTCCCGTACCTGCACTTTGGCGGCTTCCAGTTCCCTGCGGAGTCGCTGGGTGAGCGCGCTGGCAGCGCCTCCGGAAATTTCCGGCGCCAATCCTTTCGGGTCGGTGACCGGCCGATCGTTGCGAAATAGGACCAGAAAGAGCGGCTCGGCCGCCGCAATGGTCCGCGCCTCGATATCAACCTCTCGAAGAACGCCGGACGAAGTGAAGCGAATCCCCTTCCGCGCGGCCGCGTTGCCAGTTTTCTTCACTTCCTGGATCGCCATGCGCAACTCAAATGGAAATCCTTCCCGCGCCATCTTCAGCAGCCGCAACGTCGCCGTGCCGGGCTGAGGGTCCAGGTATGGTCCGATGCGTCCATGAAAATGCACGATTTCCAAATCGCCGTTGACCACCAGGCCCGGCGGCGTGTAGCTCTCCAGCAGCAAACGGTTCACTTCCCGCTGGAAATCGAGCTCCGCGGGCGCGTGAAATCCCGCTTTGCCGGCCACCGGAAATACCGTGGCGCTGGCGCGGCCCAGGCCGTCTACTCTTGAATCTCCCGAATGCCTTCTCTTCTGGTAGATCTTATTTTTCTTGTCCCAGGCTGAAAACAGGCCTGAGAAATCCGGACTCTCCGATTTTCCGAGCAGCAAAAAGGCTCTGGGCTGCAAAGCATAGTGAAATATAGGGAGAAGTTTTTTCTGCACCGGCGCCTTCAGGTAAATCAGCAGATTTCTGCAGCTGATCAGGTCCATCCTGGAAAATGGCGGATCCTTAATCAGGTTCTGCCTGGCGAAAACGCAGGTCTCGCGAATTTCTTTGCGAACCTGTCGTCCGCCCGGTATCACCACGAAAAACCGGCCGAGCCTCTCAGCGGATACCCCGGACAGATCGCTCTCCGGATATTTTCCGAGGCGTCCGGCCGCCAGTGATTTTTCCTCGACGTCGGTGGCGAAAATCTGCACGGGATTCTTCAGCTTGTGAGCCTCCAGAAATTCCGTCGCGCAGATGGCCAGCGAAAAGGCTTCTTCTCCCGTGGAACAGCCCGGCACCCAGATGCGAATCGCTTCTCCCGCCGATTTTTCCTTGACGATCTCGGGAAAAACGCGCTGCTGCAACATCTTGAATACTTCCGGCTCGCGAAAGAAGTCGGTCACGTGGATCAACAAATCCTCATACAGGGCGCGCATTTCCTCTGCGTTTCCCCCAAGCGAGGCCACGTAATCATCGACATTTCTGCCGCTTTTCAGGATGACCCTGCGGCGGATGCGCCGCAGCACGGTCGGCTCTTTGTAGTGGCTGAAATCCACGCCCGTCGCGGTCTCCAGCAGCGAATACATTCGCGCCAAGCTGGCGGGCGCCGCCGCTTCCTCGCATTTCCGATCCACCTTCGATTTTTCCGTGAAGTAGGGGTGCCGGCCGATTTTTCCGAGCTCGATAGCGATCGCTTGCGGCGATCCAACGAAATCCACGCATCCCGTCGCCACGGCGCTGCCGGGCATGCTGCCGTGCCTGGCGGTCTGGTCGTCTTGCGCAAACGTCAAGCCGCCGGCCGTCTTGATCGCTTTGATGCCCGCCGAGCCGTCGAAACCATTGCCGGAAAGCACCACGCCAATCGCTTTTTCTCCGAGGTCCGCCGCCAGCGACGCGAACAGCCGATCGATCGGCAATTGTTCATTCGGCCCGGCGGCAGGGCGCAGCAGCCGAAATAGGCCTCCGGAAATCTCCAGCGCGGCGCCCGCGGGAATCACGTGAACGCGGTCTTGCTGCACGCGCATTCCGTTCTTCACTTCCACTACCGTCATGCTCGTGAATTTTTTCAGAAGTTCGGGCAGCAGACTCTCGCGGTCGGGGGAAAGATGCTGCACCAACACCATCCCGCTCCCGCACTCGCGGGGCACGGCTTGCAGCAGTTGCTGCAAGGCTTCCAGCCCGCCTGCCGAAGCGCCTACGGCGATCACGGGAAATTTGCCGCGCAGCTTCCCATCGCGGCCTGCTTCAGGCCCGGAGCTCGACCGTTCTTCGCCAGCCGGTGGCACTCCTGCGCGGTCGGCCGCGCCTCTGCGGCGCACGCTTGCTTTTCCGTTGGTGGAAGAGGGGCCGATCACTTGCCTCCGCGATTGCCGTTGCCACGCTTCCACAATATTCGCTTGGAATACACGTCGGGCGACTCAATCCCCAGCATAGCGCGAACGGATTGCCGGCAAATCGCAAGATGCACGCCGTGGAAATCGATGGAGCAGAAAGTTTTTAACGGGCGCCTCGCCATCACTCGCTGAACCTCAACCCGATAGGCCGCAGTTCCGGCGTAAACATCTAAATTCGCTTTCTCAGGGCCGCAGCCCGTCGAAATATTCCTTGTGCTGCCCTACGGACTCGACCGCCGCCACCAGGCGGTGAGCATTCGATTTGAGCAAGTAACCGCGCGCCCCGGCGGTCTGCGCCTCGCGAACCAGAAACTCCGAGTCGTGTTGAGTGAAGATCAGCACTTCCGCGGCGGGGTGAACCTTCTTGATTTGAGGCGCCGCTTCCAGGCCGCTCATGCCTGGCATCGAGAGGTCAAGGATTACGACGTCGGGCCGCAGTTCTTTGGCCTTGCCGATCGCTTCGTTGCCCCCGGATGCCTCGCCAACGATTTCCCATTCCGGCTGGGTGCGAAGCAGCCTCTGCAGAGCGGCGCGCACGGCCTTTTCGTCATCGACCACTAATATCCTCAACTGCAATCGCGCTCCGTTCCGAGGACCCGATTCTAATCCTTTTGCGTCCGCGCTCACAATTCGATTCTCCTTACCCGCACCGCTCTGAAGCGATTGCACTCGCTTCGTGCGCTTCGCGTCCACGCTATCCGCGGGTGACGGCTTCGGCAATTTTTACCCGCCGCGCGAAAAAAAAACTGCTCTCGATCGTTGCATCAGCTGCTTCGCGACATCCTTTAAACAACATATCATTCCTAATTGCAATTACTTAGCGCTCCCTCAGAGTCGTGGTACCAAATGTGCTCAACCCCTATGTCAACTGGGGGAACCTCGTGCAACTCAAATTCGATATTTTTCGCAGCTTTCCAGATAGCGGCCCGATCTGGGTCGGCACCATCCAGGGCTTCGAGCCTGCCAAGGAATACGTCCGTAAGTCCCAGCCGGGCGAATACTTCATCTACGATCTGACGCTGGGCAAGATCGTCTTCCAGCAAATCACCGCATCCTAGATGTAGACGGAAACTCGGCAAGTTCGCCACCCCCGATGCATTGCACGCGACCGAGCACGGCCGTCCATCCCAGTGCGCCAGCCGTCTCGTTCTTCCTCGCATTCGCCCAGGCGCGTCACCCTCGCCTCGCGCCATTCTGATCCTCTCAAAACGATACGGCTGCCTATTCGACGATACAATCCCGCAATCCCTGTAGGCCACCTGGCCCTGGCTGGGAGACACTTATGCGCGCCTTCCCCCAAGAATGACCGCGAGTCACAGGCTCAGAAGCTAACCCCAGGCAAATCCGGAGAGTTCGGAGGCTTGCGGGCGGGCGGCAGGCGACCTCTGATCCGCGAAACGGAACGCGGGTCTGCAGTCGCAATTTTGTTTGAATGACTATACCTTCGGAGCCGAGCGGAAGATTTCGACCAAGCGGTCCGCGATCATCCGGTCTTCGCCGTCCTTGAGCTGCCAGACGGCAAAGCCAAAGCTGTTCGGGTCGGTGGGGTGGCCGTCATGACCATGATGGCCGCCGTGATTTTCACCCGCCGGGGCGTCCGGATTGCGCCCGCGCATGCCGCTCACGCCGCCGCCCATGGTGCCGATCCCGATGGGCCGCGTTTCGGCCAGTTTCTGCATCACATCTGGCCCGGTGAGCTGGAGCTTCGAGGGATCGATCTGCCAGCTGTAGCGCGGCGTCACGTTGCCGAGCGCCTGAGGGTTGAACTGCCGGGGCAGCGCCGTCACTCCGAACCGCTTCACCGCATCGGTGATCACCTGCGCGCGCTGGTCGTACATCCTCAGCGTCGCATCGTAATCTTGATTGACGAAAATCTCGAGCGCTTTGAGCTGCCCGAAAATAGTCTCCTTGCCGACTTTGCAGCACCGGCCGATGCGATCTTCCTGTGGGCTCATGTTCAGCAGCGCGTAGCGGATCAATTCTTCCTTTCCGATCAGAATGCCGGCGGCTTGCGGTCCGCAAATATCCTTGCCGCCGCTAAAAGCCACAAAATCGAAACCGAGCGCGGGATATTCCCAGAGCCGCTCGATCGGCGGCACGTCCGCGGCAGCATCGTTGAAGGTGTAAAGGTTGTGCGCCTTGGCGATGGCCACGGTCTCCGGCCCGCTGACCTGGCCCTGGTCCGACAGGATATTCGTGAAGTGAATCGCCACGGTCTTCGGATTGATCGCCGCAATCATTTCTTCGCGCGTCTCGACTTCCACCAGCTTCGCGCCGGTTTGCCGGATTTGGTGGTCAAACGGATAGCGATGACTCTTTTGGATGATCACTTCGTACCTCGGAAAATTGCTGACGTCGGGAATATCGCGCATCCGCGGCTCGAGGTCTTCGGTCATCATCCCGGCGTAGCCTACCACCAATGCTGCGGCCGCGCCGCCAGTCACCAGGCCGGTGTAGCCCACGGGCGACTTACACAATTTCGCGATGAACTTGCCGGCGGCAATCTCGAGTTCATCAATCAGCACGAAGTGTTCGTTGCCTCTGCGGATCAGCTCCATCACCTCCGGCTTCATCACCGACCCGCCGATCACCGTTATGGTGCCGTTGATATTGACCAGTGGCGTTACTCCCAGCTCGGCGTAGATGTCGCCCGTCGAACCAAGCCCCGTCGTAATGGGCACGATGGGGCTGCCGTCTACCCCGGCCATCGACGCCTTGCGTTTTTTCCCAAACAGGCCCGCGGCGTCCAATTCAGCCGGCGCGAACAGGCTGCCGCTGGCCGCACCCAGCGCAGCCAGAAATGAGCGGCGATTCCAACCAAACTTCAAATTCATCGGTAGTTTCCTTTCAGCTTCATTCCCAAAATTATTTATCAGCCGGCGGCGCAGGCGGGTTGACGACCATGGCGCTGCCCACAATTTCAATCAGCGAATCACCGGGAATCCATTCCAGAGCCATGCAGGCCCGCGATGGAGCCTTACCAGGCGAAAAATACGTGCCGTAGATTTTGTTCAACGCGTCGTACTGGGCTTTATGCGCGTCGAAGCGCGCCTTGCCCGTGGGCATGGCGATACTGTCTGCCAGGGGCAGACACAGAAAGACCTGCAAATGAATGATGCTGTCCATTGTGCAGCCTGCGCGCTCGACCGATTTCTTGAGCGCGTCCATGGTGCGCGTCACGTGCTTCTCGAAAGCGTCAGTCACCACGATGTGATCGTCCTTCGGATAGCCGTCATTCGACCCGGTGCCCGAAAAATAGTAGATCCCATTGTGCGTGTGATTGCTGCCGCCGGGCCGACGAGGCGCATCTCCGGCGGGCCCGGTCGCGGGTGCGCTGCCGGGCATCGGCG
Organism: Candidatus Acidiferrales bacterium; assembly: GCA_049694295.1. Lineage (GTDB taxonomy): Bacteria > Acidobacteriota > Terriglobia > Acidiferrales > UBA7541 > Palsa-295. The sequence goes on along the minus strand of JBAVQT010000016.1, from coordinate 1,884 downwards.
CGTCAGTCGAGCCAGCCTGCTGCGCCAGCAGTTTCGGCGCTCCCGTTAGCAAAGCCGCCGTCGCCGCAATCGTGCCGAAGAAACTCCGTCGAGTGTTGCTGTCCATGATGTTCGCCTCCCGATCTTCCCGTCGAGAAAAACAACTCCGAGAAAAAACAATGATCGCCCAGCGGCAAATTGTCCAGCGAGAATTCAGCCTGGCGTCGGGCGCGCGGCCACGCAGGCTTCCCATCGTGCCTAGCGACGCTTCGCGGGATTCCTCTCATGCGTGGTGACGCTCCAAAAGAAAATCGGAGCACAATGGAGGCAGCTTGCGCTGCGCTTTTACGTTGCGCGATGCTTCGCCCTGGCCGCGTGCCCCGAGGATTGGCACGCCGAGCGAAAGGGACGCTAGAAATAGCCGGCGAGAAACTTTCATCAGGTCCCCGCGACTATTTGCGATCAGGATTCGGCAGCATGAGATCGCGAATCATCGCCGAGAGTTCATGGCAGGCCGCGATGAACTGGCGAAGAGTCCGCCGAGTGGGGGCAAAGGAGTCAAACTCATCAATGGAGAGGCCATCTTCGGTATAGGCGCGCTGGAAATCCGAAAACTTCAGAAGAAGCTCATCCACAATTTTGGGATCGACGGGTTTGTCGATCCGCGAAATAACCTCGACATCGCTTGAATTGAAACGAACCTGCCATTTGTGAGGCGGGGAAATCACGACCTTTCCGCCGATAAATTCACTCCAATGCATATGGTTGCGGAAAGCCGCCGAGAGAAGCCGGATGCGATATCCACGCTTACCAAAGATTTGGTACGTCTTTTTGAAGGTGGCTACTCCCGCCCATTCGAGGTAGCCGGGATCGATCGTAATCGAATCCATTTCTGCTTGAGCCTTCAGCGAGTCGTCGAGGCGGCCCACCATGATGGTGCAGACGGGCCCCATCGAGGAAATGTCCTGGCCCTCAGCTTGTCGGCGGTTCAAACCGCGCTCGACAGCTTCCGCGACGGCGATGCACTGCGGAAGCGAGAAGCAAACCGTTGCGTTGATACTGATACCGCGATGAGTGGCTTCTTCTATTGCGGCGATGCCTGCTTTAGTAACCGGGATTTTTACGATCATATTCGGGGCCAAAGCGGAAAAATGCACGGCCTGCGCCACGATCGCACTCGGATCACGGTAGAAGCGAGGGTCGGTCTGAATCGAGAGCCTGCCATTCACCCCGCGATGCTGCTCGAAGATCGGCATCAAGAGCTCTGCGGCTTTGGTCGAAATTTCCTCGACTATCTTCCACGCAATTTGATCTTCCGTGGCGAGCGGCATATCTTCGATAAGCTCGCGGATGCGGTCCCGCCAGAGATGCATCTCCTTCTTGAGCACTTCACCGACAATGACTGGATTGCAGGTGGCTCCAACTGCTCCTTGATCGAGCGCATAGCTTAATTCTTGGAGCGACGCGGAATCATTCCAGAGACTTGTTGGAGTCGTCTGGGTCATTTCGAGCAAGGGGCTCTTAAATTTTACGAGTTGCTTCATAGGCTCTTTGTCTCCGGCGAGCTCGCATTCGCCGCGCAACCCGGTGGCGCGCATTGGTCGAACGCCAGGCAAGGAACTAGGGTGAATGCTCAGATCTACGCAGCCCTAGGTGAGTATACACCAGGCGCATTGCGAGAGAGCCTAGGTACCGAAACGTTTTGGTCTTGGCTTTGGTTTTGGCTTTATGACGGTTTCTTAGTAAGCTCGGAATTCATTAGAGCGGGTTGACTCCGTCTCGGAAAACCACGTCGAGGAAGCTACGTTGAAGGCAAAAGCGAAGCATACAAGGCGCCACGTTACGATTCTCGATGTGGCGAAGGCGGCGGGGGCCTCCGTCTCAACGATTTCCGCCGCACTAAAC
>JBAVQT010000015.1:0-4694 GCA_049694295.1 Candidatus Acidiferrales bacterium | reverse complement strand
CCAGAATTTTCTGAAACTCATTTACGGCCGCGGCGCCCTGCTGCGCTGCCAAATACGCCTCGCCGCGCAAGTAAACGGGATAGAGAGCGAAGGTGAAGGAAGGATTCGTCTCGGCCAATTCGTACGGGACCGATATCGCCAGTGCGTCGGCAGCCCGCTTGCCATCGCCGCTATGGAGCGCGACGCCGGCGCGGACCATTGGCAGATAAATGGATTGCACGGTCGTATTTTCCGGGAAGCGTTTGTTAAGATCGCCAGCCAATCGCTCGGCTTGCGCGGAATCACCCGCCAACCCGAGCGCGACGGCCGAAAGCGACTGAGCCTCCCAGCTATTTGACTCTGCCAGCGCGGCTTGCGCTTGTTGCTTCGCAAAATCCAAGTTGCCGGCTAACGCTTCGCGGACCGCGTCGTGCGCCTGATACTCCGCCGCCGTTTCTTTTTCATCGGCCCGTCGCGCGGAATCGGCTGCCCGGCGCGTCAGTTCGTGGACATTCGAAAACTGTCCGCGGAATGCCGCTGTCTCCGATTCCAGGAAAAGAATCTGATCGTCGATACCCGGTTTACCCGTGGCCATGGCCACCTGCTGCTCCATCCCGGCAGTGTCGTGCAAAAGGAAATCCACGTTGTAAAGAAGCAGAGGAAGCCAGGGCGAGTCGATACCATGGGCGCGTGACTCCTGCGCCGTGGCCGCCGCTCGATCGAGCTGATCGATCCACTGATAGCTGTAGGCCAGATTCACATAGTTATTGCCGCTGCCGGGATTGAGTTTCAGCGCCTGCAGCGCCGCGGCATTAGCTTTCGGGTAGTCGCCCATAAAGGTATAAGCGATCCACAGATTGGCCGGCGGTTCCTCATCGCGAGGATAGGTTTGCGCCCATAACTGGTAAGCGGTGCGAGCCGCCTCCAGATTTCCGCTCACGGCCAGCTCGTAGAATGAGGATATGGCCAGCTTTTCACTCGCGCTCGTCTTCTCCCGCAGTTCGTAAGCCTTGCGAACATTCTCGGCAGAGCGGCTGAGTTCGCTCAGTGGTTGATAACTCTGGCCCAGCCGCAAATAAGCCATGGCGAAATTCGGGTCCAGAGAAACGGCCCTTTCGAAGAGTGGTATCCCGGCAGCGTAATCGTTTGCAACGTCCATGGTTTGACTCCCGAGGGCATAAGCCTGCAGCGCCTCGAGCGATGGCGTGGTCACATTCTCGGGCAGAGCATCGTACTTCTGCACGGACCCCAGCGATTCTCCCAGCGTCGCGCGCAACTTCGTTGCGGCATCACCCAGAGCTTTGAGAACTTCCTCCTTTCCGCTCGCCGGCACTTGCTCTTCGGCGAGCAGATCGCCGTTGCGGCAATTCACCGCCTTCACATCCAATACATATTGGCTGCCCAAACTGGAGATCGAACCTCCAATGGTTGCGGCGCTCCCAATGCGCTGGCAAACCTCCTGCGCGATTTCTGGCTTAAGCGGCGTGTCTTTTGGTTTGGCCATCAGGGTGAGCGTTTGCGCAATGCGTTCGTCGGAGACCAGGCTCAGAAACGGAGACTGCTCGAGTTGCGCCGAAAGTCCTTGCCTTAGCGTGCCATCGAATACCGGATCGCCAGTGGTGTTCGCGAATTCGGCCAGCACGATGGTGTCCTTGTCCGTGAGTTTCGCGGCGCCGCGGAAATAAAAATGCGCGATCGCAGCGCCGGCCAGAATTATCAGCGCGGCTGCGATCGCCATTAACTTCCATCGGCGCTGCGGGGCCAAGGTCGCGGATCGTTCCTTCGCAAGTTCCGCCGAGGCGGACGGCATCCTGCCTGATTCCGAATCGCGCTTCAGGCGTCGCAAATCGCTGCGAATCTCGGCCGCGCTCTGATACCGCAGCGTGCGATCTTTTTCGAGCGCCTTCGCCACGATGCGGCCCAATTCCAAAAAAAGTCCCGAAGAAAGTTCCGGAGAAAGCTCCGCCTTCACGCTAGCCAGCGGCGCGGGCGTGCGATTCAGAATTCCATCGAGAACGATGGCCGTCGTCGCGCCGGGGAAGGCCATTCGCCGCGACGCCATTTCGTATAACACGGCGCCAAACGAAAACAAATCCGTTCGCGCGTCCAATTCTTCTCCGCGGGCCTGCTCGGGCGACATGTACGCTATCGTCCCCACGGTTGCTCCCGGGCTCGTCAGCGCCGCGTCTGCGGTCATGGTCGCCTCGGCGGATTCGCCGCTGCCTCCTGCCGCCACCTTGGCCAAACCAAAATCCAGAACCTTCGCACGCTTTCTGCCGGTCACAAATAGATTGGAAGGCTTAATATCGCGATGAACGATTCCTTTGGTGTGCGCGGCGTCGAGGGCGTCCGCAATTTCTGTCGCGAAATCGAGGACCTGATCGAGCGTGAGGGCGCCGGATTCGATGCAGTGTTTTAGGGTTTCACCGTCCAGGTACTCCATGACGATGAAAGGATGGCCGCTTTGCTGGCCGATTTCGTGGATGGTGCAAATGTTCGGATGGTTCAGCGCGGAAGCCGCGCGCGCCTCTCGCCGGAATCGTTCGAGCGTTGGCGCGTCGCGAGCAACCCCGTCGGGCAGAAATTTGAGCGCCACGAAGCGGCCGAGTTCGGTATCCTCGGCCTTGTATACCACGCCCATCCCGCCGCCACCGAGCTTTTCGGTGATGCGGTAATGAGAGATAGTTTGGCCGATGAACGGTTGGGTTTCCGCCATGAACGCCGCTCATCTTAGGATGTGCTCACCGCCTAGTCAACGTCACCGCCTGCGTCGGCACGCGCCCCGCCCGTGCCTGAGCGTAGAAAACGTGTCCCCTTTGCGCGGAAGGTCAACCAACCTAAAACAATCTCGCCCCCAGCCACAAATGATTTAAAATCAACCTCAGCCACGCGCCCGTAGCTCAGTTGGAGAGAGCGTCTGCCTTCTAAGCAGAGGGTCGGGAGTTCGAATCTCCCCGGGCGCGCCACCTCATTGAATTAGCAAGATTAAGAGAATGTGTCTTCACCTTTGACCCTACGCTCTGTTTGCAGATGCTCGCGCAAACTAATCTTCCCACCCATCATGTGCAATCTCCACCGTGCAAGCTATTTACATCAATTTCCTGATTAGTTTTCATTTTGATTCTCGGTCCGTTCGGTCCAAAAACCCACTCTACACACTTCGGGTCCTGCGCGAGAGCAACCTGCGACTGTTGGAGTCGATCCCGCGCGCACGCTGGGTGAAGTGCTACGGGGTCCACGAGGTACGCGGACGGCAAACGGTCGAGGAGTTCGTCCGCTTGGAGGCGGCACACGACTTGAACCATCTTCGGCAGATCGACCGCATCTTGGGTGGGCGTATTTAGTGGTATCCGTTTGGCTGCCAACGCCTCGGCCAGCGCACTCAGTCGGTTTGCGAGTCGCGGCGCATGGGGAAGCCAAATTAGCGCAGGCGTCAGGGTTCAGAGATCACGAGACAGAAATCGGGAACTCCAAAATCCACTCTTGACATCCACGGATAATTCACTACCATATGGTTGTGGATAAGTTGGATACAACATTTGCGGCTCTCTCTGATCCAACCCGCCGGGCGATGATCGAACGACTCTCCCGTGGGCCTGCCTCTGTGCATGGATTGACGGAACCGTTTGCACTCTCGCAGCAGATGATTTCAAAACATATCGCCTGCCTGGTGCGGGCGCGGATTGTGATCAAGAAGAAGCGTGGAAGAGAGAGCGTGTGCGCGCTTAGGCCAGAGGCGATAAAGACAGTCAGCGACTGGGCGATTCGCTATCGCCGATTCTGGGAAGAGCGTCTCGACAGGTTGGAGGTGGTTGTGAATCAAATGAAAAAAGAGGAGGCCAGAAATGACAAAAAACACGGTTAACGAGAAAGAGCGGATGGTGGTCACCAGAATTTTCGATGCTCCACGCGTATTGGTTTGGAAGGCGTGGACAGACCCGAAATATGTGATGCAGTGGTGGGGGCCGAAGGGTTTTACCGCGCCCGTTTGCAAGATTGATTTTCGCGTAGGAGGAAAATTTCTCTGCTGCATGAAAGCGCCGGATGGGCAGGAGGGCTGGAATGGCGGGGAATACCACGAAATTGTTCTGCACGAGAAGATCGTTTACTCCCTGTACTTTGCCGACTCGAAGGGAAACAAGGTTGATCCTGCGCAGTATGGAAGCGAACATGAGGCCATAGAAGATGCTCGCGACGTGGTTATTTTTGAGGATTTTGGAAACGGCCAGACGAAACTCACCATGATTGGCAATGAACCCATGGAAGACGCAAAGAACAGCGGACAACTCGAGGGCTGGAATGAGACCTTCGATAAAGTTGCCGCGGTTGTTGCGGGGCTAGCGCAGGCGAAATAAGAAGTTGAAGTTTTGATGATCGTCATGCGCGAGATACAGCTAAGGCTGGCGGCGGAGGCTTAGTAGGAACGGGCCTCTCGCCGCTCGGCCGAATAGTTGCATTTCCGGCTAAGTATCGTCGAGCACTTCTTTGATGCCCACGGCCTGCCCGGCAAAGCCTTGGCTGAAATTGATTTTTTTCCCGCCTGGTGATAACCACCGATAGTCCAGTTATGCCGTTAACAAACGTCCCATCCACCAATCGATGTCAACGCAAAGTAGAAATGTCCGGTTTTGTGCCAGATAGAAATGTCCGCTTCCATGGTTTCCTCCAAGGGTGATCGGCAGGCACATGGTATTTGGGTTTGATTTTGTTTTTGG
>JBAVQT010000014.1:0-18461 GCA_049694295.1 Candidatus Acidiferrales bacterium | reverse complement strand
GGACATGGGCAGTAGGGAGCAACACGTGCTGGATCGAAATCGCATTTTAGGTCCGTCCATTCCGATATTATTTCACGCAGCCCCGGGAACGAATCACATCTGCGAAGCTACTGCCGAGGCTGGGCTGCACCGTCAGCGTCCGGAGCGCCTTGAATGTATAGCTTGTACTTATTCGCCGACGAGTCTTGCGTCTGCGCCGCCGCCCGCAGTTCAGCCAGGCGCTTCACCAATCCCGGAATCTCGCTGCTGGAATCCTTGGTTTTCCGCAAGGCCATCAACAAGTGATAAACAGCAACCTGGTCCGCGGGGTTTTCGCGAAGGACGATGCGGCACTGCTCGATGGCTCGTTCATTCTGGCCGGATTCCAAATACAGACTGACGAGCACATTGCGAGCCAGCGGGGAATCGGGCTTGAGCTCGACCGCGCGTAACGCCGATTGTTCCGCGTCCTTGAATTGCGGGCTGCCGACAGCCGGGCCAGCCTGCGAAATGATTTCGGCTTTCAAGTAATAGAGGAACGAGTCTCGCGAGTGAAGCTTCAATTCTGATTCGACAGTCTCGAGAGCCTGGTCCAGATGACTGGCCTGGAGCTGCGCGAGGCCTTCCGCGACGCCGGACGAGGTCTGGTTGGGATCGAGGCGGCTCGCGGCCTCAAAATCGGCTTGGCCCTTTTGAAACTGTCCCATTTGAATGTAAAGAATGCCTCTCGCGATGTAGAGCGGCGCGGCTTCGGGCAATTGGGTAAGGCCGGCATTGATCATCTCGACTCCCACATCAAATGATTCATGCTTGTAGGACAGTGCCGCGAAATCCACGTAATACTTCACCTTCCGCGGACTGGCCACGATGGCTTGCCTCAACAGACTCACGGCGCGAGGAGTGTCACCCGCGTCTTCATAGGCCGCCGATGCCAGATCCAGAACATCCGGGTCGGGTTCGGCCTGGTTCAACAGGGGTTGGAGCGTGGTGATGGCATCGTTGGTTTGTTTTGCGGCGAACTGGACCACGGCAAGATTGTAGCGCGCATGCGGATCCTGCGGTTGCAGCGCGAAAATTTGCTCGAAAACCGGGAGCGCGTCGTCGGGCTTCTGCAGATCCATCAGACAGGCGCCATATTCCTCAAGCGCAGACAACTGGGTTGAGAGCACTTGGCCGCTTTGTCGAAAGTGCGTTACCGCCGACGGACAATCATGTTTTTTATAGGCGAGGGCGGCCAGCATGGCGTGACTGGTAGGTTCGTCCGGTCGAAGTTTAAGAATGTGATTGAGAAGAGGAATGGCTCGATTGCTGCCGAATTTATATTCTAATTCGGCGGCGCCTTCGAGGGCGGCCAGATAGTCGGGGGAGATCGTCAGGGCCTTGTTGTAGGCAGCGAGCGCCTCTCGATCCTGGCCGAGATGGGTTAGAGCGATGCCTTCGAGAGTCCAAAGCCTGACATCCTTGGGCGACTTCTCGATCTGCTGGCGAGCGATGGTGAGAGCTTGGTCGTTGTCGCCAGCGCGCAGGGCCGATTCAATTGGACCGATACTATTCGCATCCGCAGCGGTCTGGGCGGCGGCTGGCAGGGCGCAAAGCATGAAGAGGATGAAAAACGCCGTGCCCAGCGGCTTCGCAATGTTCGGCTGAACGCGCTTCACGAGCGGACCGATCTCATTTGGGGAGATTTCATTTCGACCAGCAGTTTCCACGATGAGCGAAAAGTATGCAATTTCTTTCGCGATGGAGACGGTTAGTAAACGTTTCCCTCCCACCATATACCTGCCGGAGCGCAGCGCGATCAAGCGCAGTTGTGTATCGAAACGAGCGGGCCACAATCATGAGCATCGAATGCCTGCGCCGAAATCCAAGGACCTGCAAAGGATGCTGAGGTTCCATAAATCGGGGGCGGGGATCATGTCGCGCGAAAGGCCGCGCACCTCGTTACTCGATTGGTCCTCGGCATTGCCATGAATCTAAACAGGTTATGGAGTTGTAACACCAGGCCGGGAATGGAGACCACATCTTGCGGGAGGCGAGTCAAATCCCAACGGGCAAGCGGCGAAAACGGCTCGGGCCAACCTCGGATCGTTTTTTTCGCGGGACCGAATTTCGGCGCGCCGTTGGTAGAGCGGGTGATGAAATCGCAGGCCGGGGCGAATGTCCATAACTAAAAATACTAGAGAACCAAATTTTCTCTTGACAGCATTTGATAAACGGATATAAATTGCGCGTATTGTTGAGTAAACGTTTTCTTTGATTGCGGGGCGGGTTGGGGATTTCAATTTGTTCGCATACGCACCTCGGTTTCATGGTCCGGTCGTGAGACGACCGTCAATTGGGCCTGTCGCGGCCTGTCTTCGAGGTGGCCAAGTTCGTCGGAACGCTAATTTTGGGGAGCCAGGATGAAATTGACTGCTGCATTGCGTTGCCTGTTTGTTCTTATAGTGCTGGCCGTGTCTGCGAGCATCACCTTTGCGCAGTTTAGCGGCAACGTGACCGGCGTGGTGCAGGACGCCACGGGTGCGACGGTGGCGAAGGCCACGGTTCAAATCGTGAACACCGGTACTCAGGTAAGCCAGACCACGGAGACGGACGCATCAGGGATATTCAACTTTGTCAGCTTGGCGCCCGGCACGTACGAGCTGAGCGCTGACGCGACGGGCTTTGCGAAGACGGTGGAGACGGTGGTGCTAACCACCAGCCAGACTTTAAACGTGACGCTCTCGCTTTCGCTCAAGTCCGTGACCACTTCGGTGCAGGTGACCGAGCAGGCGCCGGTGGTCAATACGGTCGAGACTCGCAACCAATTGACGCTGGAGCACCAAGCCGTCGACGAGTTGCCGGTGGCGGGCCGAAGCATTGTGGGCTTGGCGACATTGGCGCCGGGTGTAACCGGATTGGGCACGACGGCGGATAACGCTCCCGGATCGAACGTGGATAATTACTCGACGGAAACCGCCGTGGACGCCAGCGCCAACGGCCAAGGCCAGATGTCGAATATGTGGGTGGTGGACGGACTGGACGTCACCAGCGGAATCCGCCAGGGCATTTTGAATCTGACGCCGAATCCCGATTCGGTGCAGGAAATCGGCATTCAGGTGAATACGTTTTCCTCCGAGTATTCGCGGGCCAGCGGCATTGAGACGGTGATGACCACCAAGTCTGGCACCGACCAGTTCCACGGTTTCGCCGCCGACTATTACTACAATCGGACCATGTTTGCTCGAACCCACACGACGGGCCCCGATGGATACCTGCCGTTTCACGGAAACAACATGGCTTTCGGTATCGGCGGTCCGATCATTCCCCACCACCAGTTTTTCTTTTTCTTTGACGTGGAACCGTTGCGTTCCGAGCAATCCACGAACGCCTCGGGTCAGACCTTCGCGGATCCCGCGTTCGTGTCTTTTGCCCAGACTAATTTTCCGAACACCGTGGGCACTGGAATCCTGACGAAGTATGTGCCCTCCAATCTGACTGGCGTCGCGCTCTCCCAGACGGCTCAGCAGTTTTTCTATCCCGTGAGCCCGAGCAACCCGGCAGGCGGATGCCCGGCCGGGCAGACCACGATTCCCGTGGGGGCGGCGCAGTTGCCGTGCACGCTGCCGTTTATTGACAGCGGCGACTTGAGCGCAAAGGCGCTTCGAAATGGAACGCAATATTTCGGGCGCATTGACAAATACTTCAGCAAGGATCGTGTTTACGCCAGTTACTATCGGACCGTCCTCACCTACGGCGCGCCGGGCGCGATTCCGCAGTTCTCTGCCGCAAACAACCAAAACTGGGAATACGCTCTGCAGGGAAACTGGACACATACGTTCTCGCCAACCACGTTGAACGAAGCTGTTGCTGGTGTGAGCCGCGTCGAGGGCACCTTGGGTAGCGGAGCCGCGGATTACACCGTGCCGAACATATCCACGGGCGGCATTAACGTGGGCTTCGGCGCGGGCTTTGCGCAGGGTGATTTTATTCAGAAGAACTATCACTGGCGCGACGTGCTCACCCACGTCCAGGGTGCGCACACCCTGAAGTTCGGCTACGAAGGTTGGTACGGAACGGATGTGGAGCCGTTTCAGGGTCCTTATTCCACGCCAAGCTTCAGCTTTCAAGATCTGACTACATTGGTCCAAGACCAGCCCCGCAACGAAAGCGGCGTGATGTACAACCCAGCCACCGGGCAGCCGGTATTGTGGTCTTGGGACGCGGCATCGCGCACCTGGGGCGCCTTTGCTATGGACGTCTGGAAGCTAAAGCCGAATCTGACTGTGACTTTGGGCGTGCGGTACGACGATTCAGGTAATCCCTGGTCCAAGAGTGCCAACACTGTCTTCGGGAACTTCTATCTGGGGCCTGGCTCGACAATGGATGAACAGGTCGCCAATGGTTTTGCAAAAGAGACTCACAATGCTCTGAACCACGCCGTTGACGGCCTGATAAGCCCGCGCGTGGCGATAGCGTGGGACCCGACGGGGCACGGCGTGTGGGCGGTACGCGGAGGGTTTGGAATTTATAACGATTGGCTTACTTCCGCGAACGTCCAAGAGGAATTCCGCGGCAATCCTCCGGGAGACATCATCCCAACGTTTGTCCCTGGCGGGGTTCCGGGAGTCTCTGGCCCTCCGATCTTCGTCCTGGGGACTGGCAATACACCACCGTTCGGCTTCACAAATCCGGCCTTTACGGCTGGCCTCAATGCGCAGGGAGGAGTTACCGGCGCCAACTTCGGGATTGGCGGTATCAACCCGAACTTGAGGTCGCCGAAAGCCGCGGTTTGGTCAGGAACCATCGAGCGAAGCATTGCCACTAAATATGCGGTCAGCGTCGGTTACAGCGGATCCCACAGTTACGGTCTAGTGGGCGGGTCCGACGTCGCCGGCGGGGTGAGCTACGGCGTCAATATCAACTCTTTCGCGGGGGACCTGGTCCAGAACAACAGCCTGGTTCCAACCCGGCTCAACCCAAGCTTTGGAAGCATCAGCTACGGCGACAATAACCGCTACGGGAACTATAACGCGCTGGTATTCGACCTTCGCGGCAGGTACTCGCGCGGATTCTTCGACTTTTCCTACACGCGCTCCGACTCGAAGGACGATGCGGGTGTCTATCCCACGGCCGACAATCCGGCGCAGTATTACGGACCGTCTCCTTGGGATGCGCCCAATCGTTTTTCGTTGGTCGGAAACTACGAGATTCACGGCTTGAACGGCGGCGAAGGCTTTGTCGGCCACGCGACCGGCGGATGGGGACTGACCGGCACGACCATCTTCCAGAGCGGCTATCCGTTTACGGTGATAAACACGAACAGCTTTAACCCGACTTGCGAGTTCGGCGCCACCAACTGCCCGTCTAACGCGAATCCGATTATCGGACTGGCCGCGAACAGCGGCGATTACAACGCGGACGGGAACAACCTGGACTATCCGAACGTTGCAAACTACTCGCAAGGCAACTCGAAGTCGGCTTTCCTGAACGGGGTTTTCAGCGATCCTTCAACCCAGTTTACTCAGCCGACGCTCGGAACCGAAGGTAACGAGAAGCAGAATCTGTTTCGCGGACCGAACTTCTTCGAGACGGATGCTGCCATCTACAAGGACAACCGGTTCAAGGAAAGATTTAACTTCCAGATTCGGTTTGAGTTTTACAATCTCTTCAACCGAACCAATTTGGAGAACATGGACACCAACAACCTGGACGGGAATTTTGGCAAAGCCACGGGCTCGCTGCTCGGACGTTGGTGGCAGATCGGTGGCAGATTTACCTTCTAGTTTATCCACCCCAGAAAAGAGCCTGCGACCCTTCCGAGGGCCGCAGGCTCTTTCGTTTTAAGAGAGCGATTCCTCACGTAGTGCGAAGAGCAGGGTTAAATCTCTGCTATCGTCCCCGCAGCCGGGCGGGTACCGCTGGTGGCAAATCCGTTTCAGGAGGCCATAACCATGATGGATCGTCGTCGGTTGCTTCGCAACGGACTCTATGGCGCGGGAGCAATGCTTTTTTCCCGGTCTTTTCCTTCCTCGGTTTTGGCGAGCGCCAGCTCCTCGGATTCTTCGGTTGAAATTCTGCTGGGCGAGTCACTGGGAACCATCTCGCCCAATATTTACGGACACTTCACCGAGAATCTCAGCGGAGTAATTTACGACGGTATCTGGGTGGGAAAGGATTCGCCGGTTCCGAATGAAGATGGGATTCGGAAGGAGCTGGTGACGGAAATGCGCAAGATCAAGCCTCCCGTGGTGCGCTTTCCGGGCGGCTGTTTTGCGGATAGTTACGATTGGCGCGACGGCATCGGCCCATCCGATAAACGGCCGCGCCGCACGAACTTCTGGGCGGACTCGGAGGACCCTGCGGCGCCTGCCAGTCATCGATTCGATCCGAACCAGTTCGGCACCAACGAATTCGCTCATTTTTGCAGTTTGATTGGAAGCCAGCCGTATCTGGCGGCCAACGTTCGCAGCTTGCCCGCCGAGGAATTTTATCGCTGGGTGGAGTATTGCAACTCTCCGGCGGGCAGCACCACTCTGGCGGACACGCGCGCCGCAGCAGGATATCCGCAACCTTTTAACGTGCGCTTCTGGGGCGTGGGCAATGAAGCGTGGGGATGCGGAGGAAATTTTACGCCCCAAGAGTACGCCGCGGAATTTCGTCGCTACACCACCTGGGTGCCGCGCTACGGGCAGACGCTCTCATTCATCGGATCCGGCCCCAACGTCGATGATTGGCAATGGACGCGGGGTTTTTTCGAAGAGCTCCTGCGCAAAGGCCCGGAACAGCTTCAGTCCGTTTACGGCTGGGCGCTGCATCACTATGCGTGGAATCTCAGCCGCGGACGCACCCAGGATTGGGTCCAAGCGAAGGGCGACGCCCTCAAATTCGACACCGTGGATTGGTACGAATTGCTGCGCGAGGGCGATCGCATGCAATCGCTGATCGATGGCCACTGGCAGATCATGGGAGAGTTCGATCGCGAGCATTCCGTGAAGCTGGTGGTGGACGAATGGGGCCCCTGGTACCGTCCCGGAAGCGAGGCGACGCCCGGCGACCAGCTCGAACAGATGCCCACGATGCGCGATGCGGTGTTCAGCGCCATGACTCTGGACATCTTCAACCGCAACCCCGAGAAGGTTGCCATGGCGAACTGCGCGCAGCTGATTAACTGCCTGAACAGCCTGTATCTGGCGCACGGGGACAAATTCTGCGTCACCCCGGTCGGCCAAATCTTTGAGATGTATGCGGCGCACCAGGGAGGGCAGGGAGTGCGGACGGTTTTTACGGCGCCTTCGGTGCTGTACGACCGCGACGGACACACCGCTTCATTTTGGGGCTTGAACGGATCGGCCTCGCTGCACGATAAGACGCTGGTGCTTACGCTGGTGAATCCGCATGTATCCGAAACGCGCGAGACCAGGATCGCAATTCACGGAGGCAAGGCGGGCTCGGCCGCAGCTACCATCCTGGCCAGTGCAGACATCCATGCGCACAACACATTCGAGCAGAAAGACGCCGTGGCGCCGCGCGCCCAGACGATTGCGACGCAGGACGGCGGACTCACGTTTGAATGTCCGCCCGCCTCGGTCACCAAATTAGTTTTGGAATTGTCGTAAGCCACGGCTGCAGCATTCCGGAGTGCGGGAATCCGCAGAGACGCCGGACCTACGCTCGCTTGGCGCGCGGCGCGGCGGATCGGGCCTTCATTTGGCTGTGGCTGGGCGGAAACGTAGTTGAACTGCGAAGCACCAAGCGAGTCTTGAGGACATACTCAGTGCCTTCAGGCGCCGGAGTTTCCCGTTTTACCTCGGTGAGGAGAGCGTCAAAGGCGAGCCTGGCCAGTTCCGATTGAGACATTTGAATTGTGGTGAGCGGCGGGATCATGAAATCGGCCATGCGGATGTCGTCAAATCCCACGACCGATAATTCTCCCGGCACTTCGATGCGCAGCTCGAACGCCGCTTTCATCACTCCGATCGCGGTCATGTCGTTCGAGCACAGAAGAGCGGTGGGGTGCTCTCGAAGCTTGAATATTTTTTGAAGGGCGCGCTCTCCCCCTTCGAGCTTGTGATCTCCCTCGACGATAAACTCCGGCCTTACCGCCAGCCCCAGCTCGCGCATGGATTCTTCAAACGCATCCTTTCGTGCGCCGGCCGATCTTAGTTGAAGCGGCCCGGCGATAAAGCCGATGCGTTCATGGCGCAGGGCAGCCAGATGTTGCACCGCCTGGCGAATTCCATCGGCATAATCCACGCGAATATTACTGACGCGCGGGGCCTTTGGGCCGACGTCCACGAACACCAGGGGCAGGTTGCGAAAACGGAGGTGCTCCAAAAGCTCGTCTTCCATTCCGAACGTCAGGATGGCCACGCCGTCCACTCGTCCCTCGATCATCCTGCGGACGGCGAGTTCCATTCGCTTGGGGTCGTGAATCGTGGAGGTCAAAAGAATTTCGTAATTTTGTTCGACAGCTAGAGTTTCAAAGGTCTGCACGATTTCCGGAAAAAAAGGATTGGTGATTTCAGAGACGATCAGTCCAAAAACCCGGCTTCTCCCGGAGACCAGGGCGCGCGCCTGGCGGTTTGGGAAATACCCCAGCTCTTCGATCGCCTTCCAAACGCGCTTGGCCAATTGCGCGTCGACAGTGGTTGCCTGGTTGACGGTGCGCGATACAGTTGCGGTGGAAACCCTGGCCCGCTTGGCGATGTCCCGTATGTCCACGAGTCCTCTTAGGCGCTAGAAATGCTGCCCTTTAGAGTATATGCTAACCCGCGTTTGCGCCAGCCCGCCGGCACTGCGGGGAGAGGTTCCGATCTCTGATGCGGAGCGGGAACGGGCGGCTTGGCCTGAGGGTTGCAAATCAGGCTGGCCGGTGGTAAACGTTTACTAGCTTACGTCCAAGACGTGGCGCTGTGCAATTCGAAGCTTCGGGAGAAACGATCCGTGATAAAGCCTGCCGGCATTACTTTCGCGTTTGTGGCTATTCTGATCTTTGCTACCAGCATTCTCGCCAGTGGAATTCGCAAAATACAGGTCTCGGATTTTGGAAAAACGAAAGACGGAAACGCGGTTTATCGCTACGTTCTCACCAATAAGAACGGAGTCGAGGCGACCGTCATGAGCTTTGGGGCTACTCTGGTCTCTCTGAAAGTCCCGGATCGCAACGGCAAAATCGCCGACGTCGTGCTGGGATACGATGACCTCGCCGATTACGAGCAGGGCAAATCGTACTTTGGGGGCACGATCGGAAGATACGCCAACCGAATCGCCGGCGGGAAATTTGTACTCGATGGCACGACCTATCAGATTCCCATCAACGACGGGCCGAACAGCCTGCATGGCGGGACGACGGGGTTCAACAAGAGAGTGTGGACCGCAGTCGATCGTTCGCGAGCCGACGCGCAGGTTCTGGAGTTGAGCTATACCAGTCCTGCCGGCGAGGAGGGCTATCCGGGAACCATGAAGGCCACCATCACCTACACGCTCCCGGCGGACACCAACGAATTGCGCCTGGATTATTCCGCCAGCACGGACAAAGACACGATTCTCAATCTGACGAATCACAGCTATTACAATCTGACCGGCGACCCGAGCCACGATATCCTGAGCCACCAATTGCTTCTGCGCGCGCGAGAATTTACGCCCGTGGATGCGACGCTGATCCCGACCGGAAAAGTGAGCTCGGTGGAAGGCACTCCCTTTGATTTCAGAAAATCGACGGCTATCGGCGCGCGAATAGGCCAGGACGACGAGCAACTGAAGCTCGCGAAGGGATACGACCAAAACTGGGTGCTGGAAAAAAGCGCCAAAGGCGGCCTGCAACTGGCTGCGGAGGTCTACGAACCCACCAGCGGGCGAGTCCTCGATATACTTACCACGCAACCGGGCATCCAGTTCTACAGCGGAAATTTTCTGGACGGCACGGTTAAGGGCAAGGGCGGCCAAGCCTATGGGCATCGCACTGGTTTCTGCCTGGAGACTCAACATTATCCCGACTCACCGAACCACGCCAATTTCCCCTCGACTGAATTAAAGCCGGGCCAAACGTTCCGCTCGACGACGATCATCCGGTTTTCGACTCGAAAATAGGAGCGGTCGTTTCCGTGGGTGATGGCTGCTGGATGCGGATCAAGCGACGCCATCGCGTGCGGATAGAGTAGATTTTTTCGGCCGCTTGATACTTTGGAAGAGGACTGGCAGGCTTTGCGGGACGCGGCCTGCCGCTTCGCCCACAACTTCGGATGCTCGTGACCGGCGTCTTCTCCATTGCGCGGAGTTTACGCTCCGGAGAAGTTCGGGCCTCATCATCGCCGGCCGGCCGCGCATCCTGATTATTAATTGGAATTCTCCCCGCAAACTTTCGGGCGTTCCCCAGCATCTTAGTTTTAGGCTGGATCGCTCGCAAAATTCCGAGCCGGTCGTGAGAGTGCGCTTGCCGCGAGTCCGCGATGGAAACACGAAATTTGGGAGTTTGAGGCGAGGAGGAAGAGTGAGAGTTTGGGGCTCGGTGCGAAGATTGGCGCTACACGGCGCGTATCTGCTCTTCGCGTTTTTCCTGATTGCAAGTCTGGCTCGGTCGGAGGGTTCGTCGTTCGATCTTTCCGGGCCTCGCATCGAAATGACCGTGACGCGGGGAGCTACCACCCTGCCGATCGCCAATGTGCCCAATCTTCAATCCGGCGACCGGATCTGGATTCATCCCGATTTTCCCGATAGCCAGTCCGTGCGGTATTTGCTGATCGTCAGCTTCCTGAGAGGCTCGACCAATCCGCCTCCGGACAACTGGTTCACTCGAGCGGAAACCTGGAGCAAGGAAATGAAGGAAGAGGGAATGGTGGTTACCGTTCCCCAGGGTGCGCAGCAGGTGCTGCTCTTTTTGGCTCCTGAAACCGGCGGAGGCTTTTCCACGCTGCGCTCGGCCGTGCAGAGCAAGCCCGGAGCTTTCGTTCGCGCATCGCAGGATTTGAATCAGGCGGCGCTGGATCGCTCGCGTCTCGACAAATATTTGGACGAGGTCCAGGAAATCTCGAATACCGACCCGGCGGCTCTTCACGACCGCTCCGTGCTGCTGGCACGGACTCTCAACGTCAAGGTGGATCAACAATGCTTCGACAAGCCCACCGAGCAGCAGGCGCCTTGCCTGATGCAAAACAGCGATCAGTTGGTGCTGGACGATGGACACACGCAATCCATGGTGGCGGCGCTGACCTCCGGCCCGTCTTCGGATTTGATCGGGACGCTGGGCTCATCGCCCATCGTCGCCGGAGGCGGCTACAGTCCTTACGTGGGAGCCGTCGTGGATGTGGCGCGGATATTGTCGAATCTCCACACGGCGGAGTATCAATATATTCCGGCGCTGGCGCTCTCCAAGCATGACGACTTGAATTTACGGCTGAACAATCCACCTTCTTTTCGCAATCCGAAATCGGTCCTGGTGGTCGCGCTGCCGGCAGTCGAGACGGCGCAGTTGCCTCCGCTCCGATCCGTCAATCGCGATCAGGCCTTCTGTCTGCAGCAAACCTCTCTGGTGCTGCCGGTGGAGGGCGCTCCCTTAGCTTTCTCGACGGACGTGGGGCATGATTTCGTTCTCCATCTGCTGGAGAAATCGGGAGCCGGCATCGATCTTCCGGCGAAGCCGGACCCCGCTCGCGGCGGATTCCTGATTGACACGCACGCGCTCGAATCCGCGCAACTGGCGCCTGAAATCAACGGAACGCTGCGTGGATATTGGGGATTTGAAGCCTTTGACGGGCCCATATTTCATATTCGCACGGCTCACGCCGCGACCTGGACGATTCCGCCCGCGGATCAAAGCGCGTTGATCGTAGGACGCGAGGATGCCCTCCACTTAAATTCTGAATGCGCCGTCTGCGTGGATCAGGTCACGGTGAAGGATGAACGCGGAAAGGATCTGAAGGCCACGTGGAAAATGCTGAAGCCGGAAGAGCTGGAAGTGCAGGTGCCGCTCAAAGACGAGCCAGCGGGACTGGATGATATCTCGGTAAAACAATTCGGCCTCGCGAAACCCGATCGGCTTTCGCTGCACGCCTATGCCGAAGCGGCGCACCTGGATCGCTTCGCGATTAACGCGGGCGATCGCCAGGGCGTGCTGGCGGGAACTCGTTTGGACGAAGTCGCCGATTTCGAGCTGAGCGGGGTTCGCTTTGTTCCAGCCAAGCTCTCTCGCGCAGAACAAAAGGATGAATTGCTTTTGAGCGTTCCGGGAGGCTCGCCAGCGGCCTTGCAACCCGACGAAAGCGCCGTGGCCCACGTGGCGCTAAAGGACGGGCGCGTCCTGGATCTTCAGACCACTGTCGCGTCTCCTCGCCCGAAAATCACACTGGAGAGCAAAAGCATCCAGCCGGCTTCCGCTCCCTCTCCGATGCGCTATGGCGGAGCAGACGAGCTCCCGCAAGGCTCGCGCATCTCATTTTTGCTGAAAAGCGAAATTCCCGAAAAATTCCCGCTTTCCGAAAAAATCGAAGTGGCTACAGTTGACGAATCTTTCGATACATTCCTAACCACCGCAGATGGCAGCCTGATGCGCCAGGATTCGCAAAGCCTGCTCGCTCTTTTCGATCCTCTGAAGAGTTTCGGTCCATCGGCGTTCGGGCCGCTGCATATCCGTGCGGTGGACGCCGACGGCGATAAGGGCGATTGGATTCCCCTCGCGAACCTGGTTCGGGTTCCCTCGCTCAAGGAAATTCGCTGTCCGGACGCGCCTGACAAGCCCTGCGCTCTGAGTGGGACAAATCTGTTTCTGATCGATTCGGTGGCTTCGGACTCGCAATTTTCTCACACGGTCTCCGTGCCCATTGGTTTCATGGATTCCACACTCACGGTGCCACGCCCCAACGGCACGTTGCTCTATATCAAGCTGCGCGACGATCCTGGGGTGGTGAATACGATGGTTTTGCCGGTGCTTCCGGATTAGTAGCGGGAAACTCGGCGCTTGGGTAGGGCGCCGCACCGCCAGCATTTTCTATCTGTCCGAAATTTATCTACGGCTGAGGCGGCGGCCCCTGCGAGCGCCGCGCTTGCTGCAGCATCGCCCAATCCTGCTGAAATTCCAGCATCGTTTCACGGCTGTGCTTGGGGCTCTTGAGCACGCTTTCGATATGCGCCAGCAGGATCACATACGCGAAATGCGAATCGGACTCCGGCGCCATGATGTTGCTGGCCGAAAGGCCCACCCGCGTTGTTTTTTCATCTTGCATGACGTCGAGCCACATTTCATCGCGCGCATCCACGGTCGGGATTCCATGCTCGTCCAGATCGCGCAGCGCGTGTTTCAAATACCCTTCGTTGGGGATGACTTCCTGATGCACTGCTTCGGCCACGATCGGCTTAAACGCTTCGCGATAGCCGCGCCATTCTTCGTCGTCGCCGACGATTTTGTCGCGCGCAGCCTCGGCCGCCTCCTGCGGATCATCGAGTGATGCGGGGTCCGGCGGCGCTTCGCTTTCGTTCGCGGCGCGATCCAGCGCCTTGCCGGTTGCTACCGGGCTTTTTTCGAAAGTTTTCTCCGGATTGAAACGGCCGGTCAGAAGGTATGAGGCAGCGACCACGGGCAGCGCGTGATCGGCAAAGAGAATCATCGGCAGCAGCAGTTTTTTCGAGTGGTAAAGCTGCTCGGTACCGTTGCGAGCTTCGCTGCTTCGTTTGATAGTTCCGGGTGTTTGCGATACATGCAGCACCACGAAATGTTTTTCCGGGTGCTGCTGCGCGTATCGCGTGAACGATCGCGCCGCCGCTTTCGGACTGGTCATTCCAAAGTCGTTGAGATATTCCGCGCTGACCGCTCCGGGAAAATACCGGTTCACCACATTGCGCGTGAAAGTCGCGCAATTCTGAGTCACGCCATTGAAATGGTTTTCATTGGGCAGCGCATTGAATTCCGCGATCATCTCCAAATCCTGCTCGCGCGTGGTGTCCACCGCGAAAATATAAATGCTCCGCTCTTCGCTGGCGCCCACCATTTCCCGCCACTCGGCTTTTCCGCTGGTGGTGCATGGCGGGCCGGGGCAGTCAGACTTCAGATATTTTTCGCGGTAGCGTTCCTCGAGCACGCCCTTGATTTTCCGGGAACCGAACATCGGGCGGTTCCGCGGATTTTCCACGCCGTACAAATAGAGGCTAAGCGGGATCACGTTCCATTGGAATGGCTGGCTCTCTCCCAGCGTGGTGTAGTTGCTGAGAACCGATCCTTCTTCATCCGGCCGGCAAAGCCGCAGTTTGGTCGGCGAGGCAGGACAAATCCGCGAGAAATAGACGGCGCTGTGTCCCGATCCGGTGATGCGCGCGACGCTGGTGTCCAGCGATTCGTTCAGCACCACGCCCACGCCCGCTCGTGCGCGCGGTGCAGCCGCGCCGCACACCACGGACAACGTCGCCAGGCCCAGCAGAAATCGCCGCAGCGGGACGGCCAACACTTTCGAGATTGTGTCCATGCGTTGCACGGTCCAGCCACCAGATCGTTTAGATGATTGCAGCCGCGCTAGCGTTACTGCTCCAGTTTCCAATTCGGCACACACCCGCGCGAAGTTCGCCGGCATTTCTGTTTTTTCCCGCATGGACTGCGGCGTCCAAAATTGTCCGCAGCGACGCTTCAATCCATCTCAAATGTCATGAACGACAATTTCCCATCGCGCTCGATCTGCAATACTCCCGGCGATCCAGCGGGAATTTCCCGCAGCGCGTCGCGCAGATCCTTCAGCGTCTCGATTTTTTTAGCGTTCACGGCGTGAATGATGTCGCCCGGCGTCAGATCGGTGTCCGCTCCCAGCTGATCGGCGGACATCGCGGCTACCACCACGCCCGTGGGTATGCGTAGATCGCCCAACTGCCCCGCCAGTTTCTCGGTGATTTCCACGCCGAAGATTCCCAGCTTCGCCACCAGTGACTTGTCGGGATCCGCAAGATCGGCGAGTTGATCCACGTCGTCTTTGTCTTCGCTCAGCCGAATTTCCAGCTCCACTTTCTTCGTTCCGCGCAGCACCTCCGCCTTCAGGGTGTCGCCCGGCGGCTGCGTGGAAATAATCATTTCCGCCATCGGCACGCTGCCCATCGGCCGGCCACCCAGCGAGATTAAAATGTCTTCGATCTGCATTCCGGCTTTATCCGCTGGCCCGTCCGGCAGCAAGTCCGAGACGATCACGCCTCTCTGCCGGCTCAATCCCAATCCTCCCGCCAACTCCGGAGTGATGTTTTGCAGGTCCGCGCCTATTACGCTGCGCTGTACGTGGCCGTGCTCGCGAAGCTGGTGATACACGAACTCCACCACGCTGCTCGGAATCGCAAACGCGAGTCCCTGGCTGCCGCCGGATTCACTCAAAATAAAGGTATTGATCCCGACCAGCTCACCCTGTGTGTCCACCAAGGGTCCGCCGCTATTGCCGGGGTTGATCGGCGCATCGGTCTGAATGAACACGGAAGGCACATTGGGGTCCGCCTGCCGCGCCACCGCGCTGACGATTCCCATGGTCACCGAATTCTCCAGCCCCTCCGGATTTCCAAACGCCAGCACCAGCTCTCCCTTTTTCAGTTTTGTGTAGTCCGCGAAGGGCAGCGTCGGCAATCCCTTGGCTTCGATTTTCAGCAGGGCCAGATCCAGCTTGGGCGCGATGCCAATAATTTTCGCGGTCATCGGCGGAATCTGTTTACCGACGCCCAGGCTGGCCCGCACCTCCGAATCGCCCGCGTTGGCCGTGGTTAGCAGCACGCGCACCCGCTGCGCTCCCTTCACCACGTGCGCGTTGGTGATGATGTATCCGTCCGGGTCCACGATCACTCCAGAGCCCATGCTCCGTTGCATTCCGATCAGGCTGGTGTCGTCGTTGTCGTCTTTATCGGTCACCGGACGGTAGCCTGTCACCAGCACCTGCACGATGGAAGGAGATACTCTCGACGTCAATTCATCCAGCGAATCGCTGAACTGCGAGAGTGTCACCTGCCGGCTCGCTTGCTCGGGCGTGGCGACTGGCGTGGCAACTGTCGGCTGAGGCGATTGACCCGCTTGTGCTGATTGCGGGTTTGCGGCATGAATTTCCGCGGTCTGTGCAGGCAGAGCGATGGGCGACAAAGCCATCGCCAGCGCGACACCCAGCGTCAATCCACACAATGTTGAAAGCGCAGCTCCGAGGGCCGCTTCGAATTTCGAATAAGGTGAAGGCGCGGCGTCATCCGCAGGCGCATTTCGATCGGTTCTTCGCATGGCTACCCCTCGAATCGGCGAGTTACGCTGAATCCGATTCTCCAAATTCAATCCAAACCTGGCTGGTCTTACCTGGGAGTCATTGTAGTTTAATCAAAACGGCCAGGTCCGGCGAGAGAGTTCTGATCGAGGATGTTCCCGCCGGATATTCAGGAAATCGCGGGCGCCGCGCATTCCAGCGCGCCTTTCGCACATTCGTGCCAGCCAGCGGCATCGCACTCGCTGTTGCGGGCGATGGGCAGGAACTGCGCATCATCGCCGCGCCGCGAAAAAATCCTTCAGCAGGCCCGCGGACTCCTCGGCCAGCACTCCGGGTGTTACGTCCACGGCGTGATTCAGTTGCGGATGGTCCAGCACACCAAAGCATGACCGCGCCGCACCACCCTTGGGATCGTCCGCTCCATACACCACGCGGGCAATCCGCGCCTGGATCATCGCTCCCGCGCACATCGCGCACGGTTCGATGGTGACGTAAAGCGTTGCAGCCGCCAGTCGGTAGTTGCCCATCTTCCGCGCCGCCTCGCGGAGCGCCACCATCTCCGCGTGTCCCGTGGGATCGCAATCCGCGATCGTCCTGTTGCCCGCGCGCGCCAGGAGTCGTTCCTCGATTACCACGATGGCGCCCACCGGCACTTCGCCGCGCTCCGCGGCTGCGCGCGCCTCTTCCAGCGCCGCGCGCATCCATCGCTGATCTAATTGGCTCCCACCAATTTCGCTCATCCGCTTCAGCATATCACGCTGCATTCATCGCGTTTGGGCTCGCGGAGACGGTCGCCACTGAGCCTGGTTTGGTGACCGTGCCTGCATCCTCCTGTTTCTCCGCCGCGGACGTTGTTATAAGATGCCTGCGTCGCATTCATCTCGGAGAGAAATGGAACTTCGCAAGGACCCCATCACCCGAAGTTGGGTAGCCGTCGGCCATCCCGAGCGTGAGAAAGACCGCTCCGACCCGTGTCCGCTCTGCCCGCAGAATCGTTTGGAGACTCGCGTCCTTCTCGATATTCCTTCGGAGGGACCCTGGCAGGTCCGCGCCTATCCGCATTTTCGTCCCGTCTATCGCGTGGAGGGCGATCCCGGCCGTTCCGCCGACGGCATCTACGACCGCATGTCCGCCGTGGGCGCCCACGAGATCATCGTCGAGTCGCCGGACCATTCCCGCACTCTCGAACAGATGAGCGACGAAGAGATCGAGCACGTGCTGGAGGCTTACGCGCTGCGCATTCACGACCTCAAGCGCGACGCCCGCTTCAAATATGTCACCGTCTTCAAGAATCAGGGTCCGCAGGCTGGCGAAGAATGGCCGCATCCGCACTCTCAAGTCACCGCGACTACCTTTGTGCCGCGCCGCATTCTTTACGAGCTGCGCGCCGCGCGCGAATGGTATCGCGAGCGCGAGCGCTGCGTTTTCTGCGACATTCTCAGTCAGGAAATCCGCCAGACGGCGCGCCTGGTCGACAACGTAGGCGACTACTACGCCTTCGCTCCTTACGCCTCGCGCGTACCATACGAAGTCTGGATCATGCCTCGGCTCCACAATCACCAATTCGAGTCGCCATCGCCCGGCGAACGCCGCCGCAACCTCGCTCATCTGATCGGCCGCACCCTACGCCGCCTGCTGCAGATTGGCCCCAGCTACCACATGGTGCTGCACACCGCTCCCAATACGCTGCAAACCAAGGGCGAGCTCAGCGAATACTGGCGCACCATTGCGGGGGATTACCACTGGCACATCGAAATTCTTCCCATCCTGGAATCGCGGAGCAAGTCTTACAGCATCAAAGAAGTCTATTTCAACGGCACGCAGCCGGAGCAGGCAGCCGAGCGGTTGCGCCAGCTCGATCCCGGAAGATGACCATCCTGGCAGGCCGCATGCTCGCCGATCCCGTTTCCCAGCGTGGCGGCATCATCTTTCGTTTTCTGTTTCTGATTTTTCTGCTCTTCTGTCTGGTCGCTCTTTATATCGTCCGCCACCCGCTGCTGCGCGTGGCCGGAAATTTCTGGGTGGACGAGGATTCTCCGGAAATTTCCGACGCGATTGTGGTCCTGGCGGGCGACAACTACGATGCTGACCGCGCCGCGCGCGCCGCCGAACTTTTCAAGGCCGGCTGGGCGCCGCGCATCGTCGCCAGCGGCCACTACCTTCGCCCATACGCCAGCGCCTCGGAGTTCGAGCAGCGCGATCTCGAGCAGCGCGGCGTGCCCGCCGCAGCCATCGTGCCGCTCCCGCTGCGCGTGGGAAATACCATCGAGGAAGCGCGCGAAGTGAGTGAATTCCTCGCCGCGCATC
>JBAVQT010000013.1:0-5607 GCA_049694295.1 Candidatus Acidiferrales bacterium | reverse complement strand
CGGCGGCACTTCGCTGCTGATCGTGGTGGGTGTTGCGATGGATACCGTGCAGCAGCTGGAAGCGCAGCTGGTGATGCGGAACTACGAAGGATTCACGCGGAAGGGCCGGGCGCGGAGCCGTCGCGGTTAATGCCGGCCAGGCGGCGGTCAACATGGCGCTGAACGGAGCATTGATTTTCCTGGGTCCGCCGGGAGCGGGCAAGGGAACTCAGTCGAAACGGTTGGCTAAGGTTTACGGCGTGCCACATCTTTCGACCGGCGAGATGTTGCGAGACGCGATCGGCCGCAAAACGGATTTGGGTCTGCAGGCGGGACCGTTGATGGAGCGGGGCGAGCTGGTGCCGGATGCACTGGTACTGGCTCTGGTGGAAGAGCGGGTGGCGCGGCCGGATGCCAAGGCGGGGTTCATTTTCGATGGGTTTCCGCGAACCATCCCGCAGGCCGAGCAGCTGGATCGGATTTTGCACCGGCTGGGATTCGGAAAGCCGGTGGTGGTCGAGTTTCGGGTGGACCACGACACGCTGTTGCGGCGCGTCGCGGGGCGCTGGACGTGCCCGATTGGCGGCGAGACTTACAACGTTTTCGAGCGGCCGCCGAAAGTGCCCGGAATCTGCGACAACGACGGCGGCCAGCTGATGCAGCGTGACGACGATCGGGCGGAGATCGTGACCGAGCGGCTGGCCACGTACGCGAAGCAGACGCAGCCGCTGGCGGATTATTACCGCGATCACGGCGTGCTGGTGGAAATCGACGGCATGCGGGACGTGGAGCAGGTGCACCGGGAGTTGCGGGAAATCGTGGAGCGGACGGGCAGGCGGGATGGTGATTTGTAAATCGTCGGCGGAGCTGGAGAAGATGCACCGGGCGGGCCTGGTGGTGTGGGGCGCGCTTGAGAAGATGCGGACGATGGTGAAGCCGGGTGTTACGACGAAGGAGCTGGATGTCTTCGCCGAGGCGTACACCAGGGAACACAAGGCACGGCCGGCGTTCAAGGGCTACCGGGGATATCCGAGCTCGGTATGCACCTCGATCAACCAGGAAGTGGTGCACGGGATTCCGTCGGCGGGGCGCAAGGTGCGAGAGGGCGACATCCTCTCGATGGATTTTGGAGTGGAGCTGGATGGATATTTCGCGGACGCGGCGCTGACCGTGCCGGTGGGGAAAATCGTACCGGAACGCGAGAAGCTGCTGCGGGTGACGCGCGAATCGCTGGAGCAGGCGATCGAAAAAGTCCGGCCCGGCAACCGCCTGGGAGATATATCGGCGGCGGTACAGCAGTGGGTGGAGCAGAACGGCTTTTCGGTGGTTCGCGAGTTCGTGGGGCACGGGATCGGAACCAAGATGCACGAGGACCCGCAACTCCCGAATTATGGTCCGGCAGGGCAGGGCGCGCGCCTGCAGGAAGGCATGGTGCTGGCCATCGAGCCCATGGTCAATACGGGCGGCGCTGCGGTGCGGGTGCTGGATGACGACTGGACGGCAGTGACGGCGGACGGCAGCGACTCGGCGCATTTCGAGCACACCGTAGCGGTCACGTGCAACGGGCCATGGATTTTGACGCGGCCGAAAGAGGCGACCGGGCCGGTGTGGTAATCGGACGGACGCGAGAGATCGAAGACAGGAGCACATGAGGAAAAGGCCGGACAGAGAGCTCAAGAAACCAGGCGAAGGAGTCAGCGGCAAAGAAGACGCCATCGAGGTGATGGCGACAGTGGTAGAGCCGCTGCCCAACGCCATGTTTCGCGTCGAGCTGGAGAATAAGCATCAGGTGCTGGCGCATATTTCGGGAAAGATGCGCAAGAACTTCATTCGTATTTTGCCGGGAGACCGCGTGGCGGTGGAATTGTCACCCTACGATTTGACGCGGGGACGGATCGTGTACCGTTACAAGTAGCAGAACGGAAAAGGGACGGAGCGGAAGATGAAAGTACGAGCGTCGGTCAAGAAAATTTGCATGAAATGCAAGATCGTTCATCGCCGGGGCGTGGTGCGCGTGATTTGCATCAACCCCAAGCACCGGCAGCGGCAAGGCTAGGGAGGATCGAGAATGGCACGCATCGCAGGTGTGGATCTGCCGCCGAATAAGCGGCTGTGGGTGGGGCTGACAGCGATTTACGGCATCGGCCAGCAGCGCGCGAAGTCGCTGTCTGAAAAGGCCAAGGTGGATTACACCAAAAAGATCAAAGACCTCACCGAAGATGAAGTCACGCGGCTGCGCGCGGCCATCGAATCCGAAGGGCGCGTGGAAGGCGATCTCCGCAAGGAGATGCAGATGAATATCCGCCGCCTGATTGAAATTCAGGCCTATCGCGGACTGCGGCACCGCCGCAATCTGCCGGTGCGCGGTCAGCGGACGCACACCAACGCGCGCACGCGCAAGGGACCGCGGAAGGGCGCCGTGGCAACCAAGAAGAAAGTGATGGCGCGAAAGTAGCAGGCGGGCGCTTCGAGATTCAAACAGGAGACGAGACAACTTGGCAAAAGAACCGAAAGATGCCGCCGCTGCTCCGGCAGCAGGTGAAAAGACGACCAAGCGGAAGAAAGAGTTCCGCAAGAAGCGCGAGAAGCGCGTGGTGCCGCACGGAGTGGTGCATATCCAGGCGACTTTCAACAACACCTCGGTGACGCTGACCGACCCGGAAGGACGGACGGTGAGCTGGTCATCGGCGGGATCGGTGGGTTTCAAGGGATCGCGCAAGGGCACACCGTACGCTGCGCAGCAGGCGGCCGCGGCGGCGGCAGGAGTCGCCCGCGACCAGTTCGGAATGAAATCTGTGGAAGTGCGAGTGAAAGGCCCGGGAGCGGGGCGCGAGTCGGCCGTGCGCGCGCTGGCTTCTTCGGGTCTGCATATCAACGCGATCAAGGACGTGACGCCGGTTCCGCACAACGGCTGCCGTCCGCCGAAGCGCCGCCGGGTCTGATCGCAGGCCTGAAGCGCGAGACAAGCTTGCAGTAGCAGGGAAGGAAAAGGAGAGAAGCACTTGGCAAGACATCGTGAAGCGGTTTGCCGGCTGTGCCGACGGGAGGGGCAAAAGCTCTTCTTGAAAGGCCTGCGGTGTTTTACGGAAAAATGCGCGATCGAGAAACGGAATTTCGTTCCCGGACAGCACGGGCAGGCCCGGCGCCCCAAGATGGTGGGCTACGGCGTGCAGTTGCGCGAGAAGCAGAAGGTGAAGCGCACCTACGGCTTGCTGGAGCGGCAGTTCCGCACCTATTTCGAGAAGGCGGAGCGGACCAAGGGGCCGACGGGCGCGAACCTGATGGTGATGCTGGAGCGCCGGCTGGACAACGTGGTGTACCGCATGGGGCTCGCGGGATCGCGATCGCAAGCGCGGCAATTGGTGTTGCACGGGCACATCCGCGTGAAGACCCAAAAGGTGAACATCCCGAGCTATCTGGTGCAGGTGGGCGACGACATCGCGTTGAAGGACAACATGCACGAGAACGCCATGGTGCTCGAGGCGCGCAATCTGGCGCAGAGCCAGGGCGTGGCTCCGTGGCTCGACATCGACCGCGAACATTTCAAGGCGCGGGTGGTGGCGATGCCTCGCCGCGAAGACGTGCAGACGCCGCCGATGAACGAACAGCTCATCGTGGAACTGTACTCGAAGTAAGACAAAAACAATTTTTGCAAGCGGGACGGATAAGTGGCCTGCCGCGGGCGGGCCGGGAGGACAGCCAAGATGTGGAAGGGTTTCCAGAAACCAAAGAGGTTGGCGGCAGAACCCGAGACACTGACCGACAAGTTCGGGAAGTTTTCCGCGCAGCCGTTTGAGCGCGGATGGGGAACGACGGTCGGAAACGCACTGCGTCGCGCGCTATTGAGCTCCATCGAAGGCGCGGCCATCACCGCAGTAAAGATCGAAGGCGTGCTTCATGAGTTCTCGCCGATTCCGGGCGTGGTGGAAGACGCGACGGACATCATCTTGAATCTGAAGCAGGTGCCGCTCAAGCTGAACACGGACCAGCCGAAGACCATCACGCTGATCGTGGACACGCCGGGACCGGTGACCTCCGCCAAGATCGAAGAAGACGCGGACATCGCGGTGCTCGATAAGAACGTGTATATCGCCACCGTCAGCGAAGGCGGAAAGCTCGAGCTGGAGCTGCGCGTCAAGAACGGGCGCGGCTACGTGGCGGCGGACCGCAATTTCGACGAGGACCTGCCGATCGGCTACATTCCGATCGACTCGGTGCACTCGCCGGTTCGCAAGGTCAACTACGCGGTGGAAGCCGCGCGCCTCGGGCAGATGACGGATTACGAGAAGCTGACGCTCGAGGTGTGGACCAACGCCGCGATCACCCCGCAGGATGCCATCGGGCTGGCGTCGAAACTGGTGAAGGATCACATGAGCATCTTCATCAACTTCGAAGAGACGCCGGACCTGCCGGAAGAAGTGGTGGAGAACTACAGCGATCCGCGGCTGGAGTTTCTGGACCGGTCGGTGGAAGAGCTGGAGCTTTCGGTGCGTTCCTACAACTGCCTGAAGAACGCCAACATTCAGAATCTGCGCGAGCTGGTGCAGAAGACCGAGTCCGAAATGCTGAAGACCAAGAATTTCGGGCGCAAGTCGCTGAATGAGATCAAGGACATCCTCGTGAAGATGGGGCTGAGCCTGGGAATGAAGTTCGACGAACACGGCCGAATCATCTGGCCGCCGCTGCCGAGCCAGACAGCGCCGCCGCCGGCGGAGGGAGACGCTTCAGCGCTGTAGCGAGCGCTCGAGCAAGCGACGGGATGACACGATGAGACACCTGGTATCAGGCTATAAACTCGGAAAGCAGCCGAAACACCGCCGCGCCGTGTTGCGCGCGCTGGTGACCAACTTGATCGAGAAGGAACGGATCGAGACCACGATCCTGCGCGCCAAGGCCACCCGGCCGTTGGCGGAACGCATGATCACCCTCGGGAAGCGCGATTCGCTGCACGCACGCCGGCAGGCGGCTTCGTTTCTGCTGACGCCCGGCGCGACGAAGAAGCTCTTCTCGGACCTCGCGCCGCGATTTGCGGACCGCTCCGGCGGTTATACGCGAATCATTCGGACAGGCTGGAGAATCGGCGACGGCGCGGAGCTGGCGATTATCGAATTCCTCGGCTCCAAGCTGAAGAAAAAAGAAAAGAAAGCCAAAAGGACGCAGGCCGTAGAAGAGCCGGACGTGAAGGAAAAGGTCGCGGCGGAGAAGTAGGGCCGTGGCGGCTGGCTGAAGCCTGGATAAACAACAAATTAAAAGGCCCGTCCGGATGTGAATCCGGACGGGCCTTTTTTTGCCGGTTACAGCGGTGCAGACGGCCCGGTCATTTGATTCCAAGCCAGCTTTTGTAGATGGCTTCTTGTTGAACTGTGGGATGCTCCACGGGCTTGAGCGTATAGGTGTAACTGGGGTCGGCCACCAGCGTGAGCGGAAATTCGCGGACCTGGCCCAGGCGTTGCACCAGGACGCGGACGGTATCGCCGGGCTTATGCGCGGCAATGATGGTCGCGACGTCGTCGGAGCCGATGGCGCGACCATCGAAGGCCAAGATCACGTCGTCCTTATCCAGACCAGCGGACTCGGCGGGGCTGCCCGGAATGATGTTCTTGATCGTGGGAGCGCCGTCATCGGTCT
>JBAVQT010000012.1:0-2932 GCA_049694295.1 Candidatus Acidiferrales bacterium | reverse complement strand
TGCACCTTTCTCGGTCATCCGGACACCTGCCCGCACGGCAATCCCATCCCGCCCGGCGCTTGCTGTCCCGCGCGCTGACGGCCTCCGCGTCATCTCTGCTAAAATAGTCTGCGATGCCGTTGCCACTTGATCCCCGGAATAAACCGGCAAGCGTCAAAGTTCTCGTCTCCACCGGCCAGGGTGTGGACATCGCCTGGGCCGACGGCCACGCGAGCCATTACGACTTCCCCTACCTGCGCGATCGCTGCCCCTGCGCGCTCTGCAACGACGAGCGCGAGAAAAAAGCCAAAGCCGGCCCTGCCTCGGAATTGCTCCCGATGTTCAAGCCGCGCGTCACCGCGAAATCCGCCGCAGCCGTTGGAAACTACGCCGTGCAAATCGAGTTTTCCGATAATCACGCCACCGGCATCTTCAGCTTCAGCCATCTTCGGGAAATCTGCCCCTGCGATTCCTGCGCGCGCGATTTTCGCGCTGCCACCACGGAAACATCCGCCTGACGACGCTTCTTTTTCCCCTTGTTTCGACGTATAGTCCCAACTTGTGTCCTGATTAAGAGCGCATGGCTTCCAACCCTACAGGTTCTCCTTTCTCCAGTTCCGCTCGTCCGGTTGCCAAGGTTCTCGTGGCCACCACGGCCATGCTGGCCTTTATTTCTTTTTGGCGCGCCGCGGCAATCGTCCTCAACGATCTGGCTTCTTCCGCGTATTACGCCGGTGGCGAGGCCGAGCAATTCATCGGCAAGACCGCTCCCTGGTTCATTCTGGCCGTCATGCTGCTCTCCTACGCCGTCTCGCAGGTGTATGTCGAGAGTTGCAGCATGTTCGTTCGCGGCGGCGTGTACCGAGTAGTTAAGGAAGCTCTGGGCGGCACGCTCGCCAAATTCTCCGTCTCGGCTCTGATGTTCGATTACGTTCTCACCGGTCCGATCAGCGGCGTGTCCGCGGGCCAGTATCTGGTGGGCGTGATCAACGAGCTTTTGCACTACGCGCACCTGCAGATGCACCTCAGCGTGGACGCCAGCGCCGCCACCTTCGCCATTATTTTCACGCTTTATTTCTGGTGGGAAAATATCAAGGGCGTCCCGGAGTCCAGCGGCAAGGCGCTGCGCATCATGCAACTCACCACCGTGATGGTCATCGTGCTGATCGGCTGGTGCGTTTACACCTTGTTCGTGCGCGGCGCGCATTTGCCGCCCGCCCCGATTCCCAGCAATCTCATTCTCGATAAACATTCACTCGGCTGGCTCTACCACAGCCGGATTCCTCATTTGATTACCATGGCCGCTGTCTTCGTTGGCCTCGGCCACTCCGTTCTGGCCATGAGCGGCGAAGAATCGCTGGCTCAGGTCTACCGCGAGATCGAGCACCCCAAGCTCCCTAACCTGAAAAAAGCCGCGCTGGTCATTTTCATCTACAGCCTTCTCTTCACCTCCCTGGTCTCTTTCTTCGCGGTGATGATCATTCCCGACAATATTCGAGCCCACCACTACGAAAATCTCATCGGTGGGCTGGCCATGAGTCTTCAGGGACCATTCGCCGCCCGGCTGGCCTTTCATATCTTCGTCGTCGTCGTAGGCACGTTGATTCTCTCCGGTGCCGTTAACACCGCCATCGTCGGGTCCAATGGCGTTCTCAACCGCGTCTCCGAAGACGGCGTTCTCCCTGATTGGTTCCGCGCTCCCCATCCTCGGTTCGGA
Source organism: Candidatus Acidiferrales bacterium (assembly GCA_049694295.1). GTDB lineage: Bacteria > Acidobacteriota > Terriglobia > Acidiferrales > UBA7541 > Palsa-295. The sequence goes on along the minus strand of JBAVQT010000012.1, from coordinate 1,236 downwards.
ACTTCACACCGCATCATCAATCTCGTGGTCGCATTCCAAATCGTCACCATCGTGATCAGCCGCGGCGACGTCACGTTTCTCGCCAACCTGTATGCCTTCGGCGTGGTTTGGAGTTTCGCGATGAAGGGCGTGGCCGTGCTGGTTCTCCGCTACACCCATCCGCAGGATCGCGAATACCGCGTGCCGCTCAATTTTCACATTGGCAAAATAGAAATCCCGCTGGGGCTGGGGCTGATCACCCTCGTCCTGCTTTTGATAGCGATCGTCAACCTTTTCACCAAGCCGGCAGCCACTGTTTCCGGAGTTATATTCTCGCTCGCGCTCTTCCTGGTATTTGAAATTTCCGAGAAGCAGATTCAGAAGCACCGGGGTTCCGCTCACGTCGAACTTGACCAGTTCAATCTCGCTCAGGAAGCGGAGCTGACTCCCACCAGCGTGGGTGTCGCGCCCGGCAGCATTCTCGTTCCGGTCAGCACCTACTACGCCCTGTACCATCTCGAGGCTGCCATGCGCCGCGTCCGCCGCGGCGAGGCCGAGATCGTGGTCTTGCACGTTCGTATGCTGCGCCGCGCTGCTTCGGGCGAATACGATCTCGCTCCCGACCAGCTTTTCAGCACCATCGAGCAGCTTCTCTTTACAAAAGTGCTGGCCATCGCCGAAAAGGAAGGCAAGCCGGTGCGCCTGGCCGTGGCTGCCGCTAACGATCTCTGGGAAGGCATTCTTCGCACTGCTGCCAATCTGCAATCCCGCGTCGTGGTGGTCGGCAGCTCCGCCAAGCTGCCCGTCACCGAGCAGGCTCGCGAGATCGGCTTGGCGTGGGAGACCATGGCCGAGCCGCGTCCGCTAGTCACCCTCGAGATTTTCACGCCTTCCGGCCAGGAACAGGTTTTCTATTTGGGACCGCACGCGCCGCGGCTCACTCCAAAAGAAATCGACCTGCTTCACAAAGTTTGGCTGGAGTTAAGCGACCAATTGCCGGGTGAGGAGATTCACCACCACGACATCATTCACTTCGCTCTCGATGAAGTCGAGCGCGAGCTTCGCGAAGGACAAGAAGGTGCGGTGCTCGAGCGCCTTCGCGAACACCTAAAGCAAATCGAAAGCCGCCGCTTGAAGCCTTGATCCGTCCAAGTCTATCGCTTCCCGTCTTGAGCTTTACCCCGACTGCCTGCCGCAGCGCAATCCTGCAGGCATTTTCAAACGAACTACGGGCCAGTTCATTTTCGCTCCTGGCTT
>JBAVQT010000011.1:0-1677 GCA_049694295.1 Candidatus Acidiferrales bacterium | reverse complement strand
GTTACGAATTCGTTGTCCGGCGCGGTGCGAATGGCATCCAAAACCGTGCGGATGTCAATGCCGTTGATATCGCTCTGGCCGATGGTTACCCGGCCGCCGTTCAAATTGCCCTGGTGGATTGCGGGCAGGATTTTTTCGGCCATCGAGAGCGGAACGTTGATGTTGACGCTTTCCCCTTTGGCGCCTTGCTCGACTTTCACGTGCAGGTATCGCTCCGGCGCCGCTTTCGCGGTTGCCGCTGCAGACGCAATTCCCAGCCCCAGCACGCACATCGCTGCAACTGATGTCATTTTCGTTGGCATGGTACGGAAGCCTCCCCGGCCTTCCTGCCCGTAGTTACGCAGGCTGGTTCGAAAAAGTTCCCGGAGAATGCGGGTGCAGCGCGCTAGCTTCGTTGGGGTTTCAGGACGAGGACAGCCAGAGGCGGGAGGCGGAGCTTCAGGGAATGTGTGCGACCGCTCCAGGGGATCGGCTCGGCTGGCACACCACCGGAATTGCCGGTGTCGCTGCCGCCATAGTGTTCGGAATCGGTATTGAGGATCTCGCGATAGAATCCCGCACCCGGCACGCCGGCTCGATAATCCACCCGCACCACCGGCGTCAGGTTGCAGACTACGACGACGAAGTCATTCGGATCGCGCGCGCGCCGGAGAAACACCAGCACGCTGGCCGCGGCATCGCTCGCTTCGATCCACTCGAAGCCGCCACTCTCGAAATCCAGCTCGTGCAGCGATGGCTCGGCGGCATGCAGCCGATTCAGGTCGGCCACCAGGCGCTGGACTCCGCGGTGTGGAGGAGAATCCTCGAGCGACCAATCCACGCTGCCGCCCTCCCACCACTCGCCTCGCTGCGCCAGTTCGCTGCCCATGAAGAGTAACTTCTTGCCGGGGTGCGTCCACATGTAACCGAAGAGCAGCCGCAGATTCGCAAATTTCTGCCAGTCGTCGCCGGGCATTTTTTCGAGCAAGGAGCGTTTGCCGTGGACGATTTCGTCGTGCGAGAGCGGCAGCACGAAATTTTCGTGGAAAGCGTAGATCATCGAAAACGTCAGTTCATCGTGATGGTGCTGGCGATGAATCGGGTCCAGCGCGAAATAGCGCAGCGTGTCGTTCATCCAGCCCATATTCCATTTCAAGCTGAATCCCAGCCCTCCCGCATAGGTGGGTCGAGAAACCGCCGGCCACGATGTGGATTCCTCCGCGATCATCAGCGCTCCGGGGTATTTGCTATGCGCGATTTCGTTGAGCCGCTTCAGAAAATCGATGGCCTCCAGATTTTCGCGGCCGCCATGCCGATTGGGCACCCATTCGCCGGGCTTTCGCGAATAGTCCAGATACAACATCGAAGCCACCGCATCCACGCGTAGGCCGTCCACGTGATATTTATCCATCCAGAAGAGCGCGTTGGCGATCAGGAAATTTCGCACTTCGTTGCGGCCGTAGTTGAAGACCAGCGTGCCCCAGTCGGGATGCGCGCCCATGCGCGGGTCGGCATGCTCGTAGAGATGCGTGCCGTCGAACATACGCAAGCCATGGCCGTCGCGGGGGAAATGGGCCGGTACCCAGTCGAGAACCACGCCGAGGCCGTTCTGGTGGCAGTGGTCGACGAAGTACATGAAGTCTTGCGGCGAGCCATAGCGGCTGGTGGCCGCGTAGTAGCCAACGGTTTGATAACCCC
>JBAVQT010000010.1:0-5935 GCA_049694295.1 Candidatus Acidiferrales bacterium | reverse complement strand
GCATGACACCTTCGTCGTCAAACTCCCAATTTTCGTTTCCATGCGAGCGAAACCAGTTCGCCGAATCGTCGTGCCATTCGTAAGCAAACCGCACCGCAATGTGATTTCCGCCGAACGCCCACAGTTCTTTGATCAGCCGGTAATCGAGCTCGCGCGACCATTTGCGGATCAGGAAAGCGACGATTTCCTGGCGTCCGCTGATAAATTCGGCGCGATTGCGCCAGCGCGAGCCAAGCGTGTACGCGAGCGATACCTTTTCGGGATCGCGCGAGTTCCAGCCGTCTTCGGCCAGGCGAACTTTCAAGATCGCGGATTCCCGCGTGAATGGCGGCAGAGGTGGTCGCGGCGGCATAGAGCCTCCTTTTTCCTGGGCGTCGGATAAAATCTATCTCGGAGTCGGCGCCGTGAGTACCGAGCATGCCGAGCGTCTCGGCGGACCATGCTCAAGCTGCAGCGGACTTCTTGCGCTTGCTTGACAGCAAGAAAACCACAGCCGTCGTCGCCGCCACCGCCAGCACGATCGCGATAATCAGCACAGGATGCGGAAGTTCGGTGATGAATCTGAGCATATAGCGCCCGTACCGCGCTGATAGGTAACCGAGCACGCAATAGCGGACGCTGCGGCCTGCTATCATCGCCAGCAGAAATTTGTTCACCGAATACTGCATGGCGCCCGCCGCCAGCACGAAGGGAACCATCGGCACCGGCGGCGGCAACACCGCGGGAATCGCGATCGCCCCAAATCCCCAGCGGCTGAAAATTTTGTATGCTCGTTCCACTTTCCTCTTCGGAAACCTCCGCGTCAGAGCTTCCTTCCCGCCTTTGCGAGCCAGGCGGTAGGTAACGTACGCTCCGATCACCGAGCCCAGAGTGGCCATCGCCGCGTAATAGATCCAAATATCCGCGTTCCGCGCGCACAACACGATCACCAGCACGTCCATGCTCCCGGGAATCGGAACCACCGAGCTATCCAGCAGGCCCAACGGAATAAATCCCAGCGCCCCCAGATGAAAGATCCAGTGGCGCGCGCTTCGGGCGATAGCGGGCGCCGCTTCTGCGATGAGCTGGATGTTGGCCATTATTTCCCGGATCGTCTGAGGGTCATTCTCGCACAGGGCGTGCCCGGTATTCTAATTCGCTGCAGCGAGCAAGATCTCCCGATTCGCGCGGCACCGCCTCCGCCGGACGAGGCTTCGATCTGTCCTTCTCGCTAAAGTTACGATGCTGCTGCAGGCGTTCAGTGAGGAGTAGAGGAGTGCGTTGCAGATGGCGCAGCGCCCAAATCGCGCAGTTTAGCTTGGGCCCGTCGCGCTTCATCGGTGCCGGGGAAGCGGCGAATCACTTCGCGCAGATCGCGGATTGCCGAGGCCTTCAGCCCCAGCTTGGTTTCCGCATCGGCGCGGCGGAGCAGGGAAGCCGCCAGTTTGAAGCTGTTCGGATACGAATTCAGCACCACATCGTACTCGGCGATCGATTCCTTGTACTTGTTCTGCGCGAAATCCATCTCGCCGAGATAGAACTGCGCGTTCCCGGCCAGGTCGCTCGACGGAAAATTTCGGATGTAGTCGGTAAATTCCTGCCGCGCCAGATCGTAATTGCCCGAAGTAAAATCGCGGAGCGCGTTGTCGTAGAGAGTAGTCGACGAGATCGGCGGCATCCCGGAAGGGCTCCCGGCTCCCGCGCCCGATGGCACAGTGTTGGCGCCTGCGGGCGACGCTCCGGTCGGCTGCGGATAATTGCCGGCGCCCGGGTTCGCGGATGGTTGCGTCCCTGTCCCCGGTGCCGCGGACTGCGGCGGTGCGCTGCCCGACACTTTGGCGTCAATGCTCTGCAGCAGATTCTGCATGTCGGTCATCTGCTGCGAGAGCTTCGCCACTCGTGCCTGCACATCCTGCACGTTGTCGGAGACGCCCTGCGTCTGCGTTGTCATGGTGTCAATGCGCGCGCCGGTGTTGGCCTGCACTTCGCCCACCGCCTTCTGCAGCACGCCCATTTGCGAATTCAGCTGGCTCACCGCATCCAGCGTTTGTTTCACCAGCACCTGCTGCGCCGCATTGTTGGCGTCGATGGCGCTGCGCAGCGTTTGCTGCCCCTGCACCAGTTGATCCACCGATTGCTGCAACTCGATCATCTCCCGGGAAACTGCGCCCACCGGCGCGGGCGAAAGCAATGTGCCGCCAATACCGCCAAGCAGAAGAATGCCGAGGGCCAGAACGATTTCACGTGTGCGCACGAGAGTGCCTCCTGACAAAAATGGCGCAGAGCGTGGGCTGCGCGACATGCTGCAAGTTTAAAACAAATCCCCGGCGCTCTGGCGCATAAAAAAGCCCGAGCACCGGGGATCCGATGTGCCGCCGGAAACGCCTCGACTACCGGGCGTAGACGAAGTGGGCCCGCCGATTCTGCTGCCAGCAGTCTTCGTTCGACTGCGTGCAGAAGGGCCGCTCTTTGCCGTAGCTCACCGTGTCGATCCGGCCCGCCGGTATTCCCAGCGAGATGAGATAGTTCTTCGCCGCTTGCGCCCGGCGTTCGCCCAGTCCGATGTTGTATTCGGTCGAGCCTCGCTCATCGCAATGGCCCTCCAGCGTGACGTGAATTTCCGGATACGACCGCAGAAATTCCGCGTCTTTCGTCAGCGCTGCGCGCGCGTCGTCGCGAATGTCGGATTTATTGAACTCGAAGAACGCGTCGCGAACATTCTGGTCGAAGAGCTGGCTGAGACTTTGATTGTTGGTGGCCGGCACCGCTTCTGGCGCACTGCCCACCGTAACGCTGGTCGAGGCGGTCGCGTTGCCGCCAGGTCCGTTCGCCGTAATCGTATAAGTCGTCGACTCGGTCGGATTCACCGGAGTGGTCCCCGTCGCCACCACTTTGCCAACGCCCGGCTCGATATCCAGATCCGTTGCGTCGGTGGAGGTCCAGGAAAGCGTTACCGTTCCGCCGGGCGCGATCGACCCGGGCGAAGCGTTGATCGAAACCGTGGGCCGGGCCGCCGTTGGCGCGGGTGCCTGAGCGGGCGGCGCGGTCGCCACCGTCTTCTTGCAACCTGCGGCGACGAATGCGATAGCAACAAAGCTGAGGAGCACAAGCGATCTACGAAGACTGACAGTCAGCATGGAAAAGCCTCCTTCGATAATCCCCGGGCTTGAGGGCTGGGGTAAAACATATTTATAACCTGATGCTACGGGAAAATCACAGATGAATGCGGCCGCGTGCGCGATGGGTGAATGGGCAGCTCGCGATAAACTCCCGCTTTATCCCAGTGCGATTTGTGCGTCGGCGGCATGAATTATTTGGTGGACCAGTTCGGCGATTCGCTTTGGCCCTGGAATGTCAGTTGCCGAGGCTGCGACCCGTCCGCCAGCATCGACCATATCTGCCGCGTGCCCGTGCGCGTGGATTCGAAAACAATGTGCCGTCCGTCCGGCGCCCATGACGGACGCTCGTTGCGTCCTTCGTCCCGCGTCAGCTCCACTAGTTGTTTGCTGACGATGTCCATCACGTAAATGTCGAAATTTCCCGATGGCCGCCGCCAGCAGAAGGCGATCATCTGCCCGTTGGGAGACCACGAGGGATCCACCGAATACCCCATGTCCGGCAGATCGATTTTCTGGACGTCCGAGCCGTCCGAATTCGCGAGATACAGCACCGGATCGCCCGCGCGATCGCTCACGAAAATAATCTGCTTGCCAGTCTTCGGATTCCACGCCGGTGACGTGCTCACCCCCGCCGCAAAAGTAATGCGCCGCAGATTCCCGCCACTGGTATTCACCACGTATATTTCCGGATCGCCGTTCTGGCTCGACATGAACGCAATCTCTGACCCGTCCGGCGACCACGCCGGCGAACTATTCGTGCCTCGATAGCGCGGAAACGAAATCAGCCGGTTCGAGGGTTCCGAGTAAATGCAAATTTGCGGTGAGGTCACGCCCCGGTAAGGAACGTAGCAGGTGAAAGCGATGCGCGTCGAGTCCGGTGACCAGCGGGGAGTCAGCGCGATCGATTTCAGGTGCGTGAGCTGGTGCGCGTTGGCCCCGTCGTAATCCATTTCCCAGATTTCCTTGTTTCCGGAAACCGTGCTGACATACGCGATCTTGGTCTGCGCGATGCCCGGTAATCCGCCGCTCAGCACTCCAATAATGTCGTCGGCAAATTGGTGAGCCAGCTCCCGCGCCCCCGCGTCGGTCGCCGCTCCGCGATAAATTTTCTGCAGCGCCAGCGGCGAATTGGGATTGCGAACGTCGGCGAGATACCCCGCCGCGGCCAGCCCGCTCGCGTCCGTCGAAAGATTCCCGTAAGCCACCATGTAAGCGTTCGCGGGCGCAGCCGCCCAGTCTGCAGCGCGCAGCTCTGACGGCTGTGAAGGCGTGCCGCTCGGATAAAAACTCGGGCTCACCAGCTCGATGATTCCGGAATAGTCCAGATCGGACCACAGCACATCGTGAAATGTCTTTGCCAGAGGTTGCGCCGCTGCTGTCCGCGCAGGGAAGTCAGGCACCGCGAGCCGAGCCTTGGAGACGCCCAGACCCGTGCCGGTCTTAAACCAGTCTTGCGCGGACGCCGGCCCGGAAACGGCCAGCGACAGCATGCCGAGTAATACTGTTGCTGCCAGGAATGCTAATTTTCTATGACTCATGATTTTTGCACCTTTGAAAAAAATACCGCCGCTTCAGACCCCCGCTTCAGATCAATGACCGGCCGCTCCCGCCGTGAATTGCGAGCTCTTCTCATCGCCGGAAGTCGAACCAGAATTCGCAAGTCACTCGCTGCCCGCTATATGCCGCCGGCAATGGCTGCAGCGGCGACGAGTTTTGCACCGCGCGCATCGCCGATGAGTCCACGGAATAGTTGTTGCTCGATTGCGTCACCTGAATGTTGGCGATGCTCCCGTTCCGGAGAATGTCAAATGTCACCACCACTCGTGGCGCCGCGCCCAGTCCCGGATCGATCGTTGATTGCAGCCAGTTGCGCGAGATGCGCTGCTGCACCGCTTCCACGTAGTACGAAAATCGCGAGCCAAAATCGCCTCCGCCCACCCCTGTGAATCCCAGGCCTGCCTGTGTTGTCCCCGGTCCGATGGCGAAAGATGTGGTCGGTACGGTTGGCGTGCCGCCGGCTCCGTAAGGCACGGCGTTGGGTGGCGGCGGTGTGGGATTTTCCAGCAGTTTTGAAGGGCGTGATTTATATTTCGGCGGCGGCGGAATCTTGCTTTTGAATTTCGGCAGCGGCACGGCATCCGGCGGCGGAGTCTTGATTTCCGGCGGCTCGGATTTGTAAAGTCCATTGGTGTTGTCAACCACGCGACTCGTGGTTGCAACGATGGGATGCGGCAGCGGAATCGCCGGCACGTTCCCCACGATCCCCACGGTGATCGAGCCGCCCGGCCCTCCCCAATTCGCGCCGTTGCGGTCCACGAACGTCGAATAGATCAGCAGGCCAACGATCACGGTATGGAACAGCAGAGAAAACAGCAGGAAGCGCGAGAGGCTCTCGGTCGGCTGTTGCGGGTGACGGATTGTGGCGGCGGAAGACACGGTTGCGCTTATTGCGTGGCCGAACGGTCGTTGAGCGGTTGCGTGACTACACTGACGTTTTGAATCCCCGATTGCCGGAGCGCGTCCACCACCGTGGCCCAGCTTCCAAAGGGCACGGTCTCATCGCAGCGAACGTACACTGCCTGCGGCTGCTGATTGTGCGATTGCGCCAGCACCTGCGCGCCCAGGTCGTGGATGTTCACCGGCTTGTCGTCCAGATAAATGCGCTGCGAACGGTCAATCGTCACCACTAGCCGCACCTGCGTCAGCTCTTTGACCGTTTTTGTTTTAGGAACGTCCACTTCGATCCCCGATTGCAGGATCGGCGCGGTAATCATGAATATGATCAGCAGCACCAGCACCACGTCGATGAACGGCACCATGTTGATCTCGGAAAGCGT
>JBAVQT010000009.1:0-1557 GCA_049694295.1 Candidatus Acidiferrales bacterium | reverse complement strand
GGATGTGTGTCCGTGGAATCGCAAATCGCCGGTCACTTCGCTCGCTGCTTTTCAACCGCGAACCGCTCCGAAAGCACGAACGGATGATGCTGCGGGTGAAGAAGCAAATGACGCAGCGAGTGACGCGGCGAACGATTGGACGCTGGAGTCGCCGGAGTTGGAATGGCTAGCATCGCTGACGCAGGAAGAGTTCAGCAGAACTTTTCGCAAGAGCGCCGTCAAGCGCGCCAAGTGGCGAGGCCTGGTGCGCAACGCCTGCGTGGCACTGGGGAATTCGCGCGTGGCGAAAAATTCGGCCGCCTATGCGCGCATCGCCACGCTGCTCGGAAAATTAGCCGTATCCGAAGAGAGCCTGATCGCCGAACACGCGCGCTGGGCGCTTCAGCGTCTCGGCGTAGCGCCCGACTATCCCTGATTTCGCGATAGCGTCACCGCCGCGCCAGCGCGAGTGCCAGTGTCGAGCCGTCCCCAGCCGGCAGCCGGACAAAAATTACTGCCCCGTACCGCCCTGGCCCTCGATGAATCGCAGCGCATCCTCGGCCGTCCGGTCTCCGGCGTGCGAGCCAAACGTATTGGACTCGCTCTTCTCAAATTGCGGATGCCGCCGCGCGGAGAAACGCGCGGGATCGAACGCCCCTCGCTTGGTGTGAAACACCCACACGTACTCGTGGCGGTTCTTGTCCGCGTCGGACGGCGAAACGTACGCCGTATCCACCATCCGCATCGGCTCCCAATCCGAAAGTCCGTTGGCATCGGTGCGCACCGGGGCGGGCATCGTGTAATTGTAGAAATTCACGTCGTGCGTGAAGATCACCACGAAGTCCACCAGAGCCGGCTGCGGCGCGGGGCAGATTCCCGGATATTTTTTCTTTCGCTCCGTCTCGATCCACTTGTACTGATTGGGCGTTAAGCCGTAAGCGGAAAAATAGGACGAACACGCCGCGCGGGCATTCACTGTGGCTGGCGCAATGTCCGCGTCGTCATCCAGATCCGCGTCGGCACTTGCCGGCGCCGCCAAATCGCGCGTGCCTTTCGCAAAAGGTTGCACCGCGTCCGCAGTCGCGGTGTTCACCGCCGCAACGCTTATTGCGTCAGCCGCGGGAGGCCTCACCGTCGTCGCCGACTCGGTGTTGACCGCTGGCGCGGGCGCGATTGATTTCGGCTGCGCGGTGGCAGTCGCGCGCTTCGTCGCGCTTACCCCCGGCTTGCGCCTGCTGTTGGCCGCAGCCGAGGGAGCCACCTCCGAATTTCGCACCGCGACTGGCTGCGCTGCGTCGTCAGGCGCGTTGGTCAGCGTGATCTCTACCGGTGACGAAGCGGCCGAAGCAACCTGTCCATCGGCGGCAGCAGCCGAATCCGAAACGGGCGTAGACGCGACAGTTGCCGCTCGAGCCGCGCTGCGAGCGCTGGCAATCATGCCCGTTGGCGCGCTGGCGTTGACCGTCGCCGCAGACGGCCGCACTGGTGCCGTCATCGCCACCGGCGCCGCGGCCGACGCAACAACCCCCCGCGCATCCGCCCCTGGTGCCGCGTTGCTCGCGCTCTCCGCCGACCCGC
>JBAVQT010000008.1:0-9242 GCA_049694295.1 Candidatus Acidiferrales bacterium | reverse complement strand
CCGCCCGATACCTATGACGTCGCCATCGCCGCTCTCTTCGTGCGCGTCGCGGACCGCAAAGGCAATGTCGGCTTTCCTCCCGAGCAGCGCGATTTCGTAAATCAAATGATCGCCGCGGGAAAGCCCGTGGTCGTCGTAGCCTTCGGCAGTCCCTACCTGATCTCGCAATTTCCAAATGCTCCCACCTGGCTCGCGGAATTCTCGACCAATCCAGTTTCGCAGGAAGCGGCCGCCAGCGCACTCTTCGGTGAATCGGCCATCGGCGGAAAAATTCCTGTCACGGTTCCCGGCGTCGTCAAGCGTGGAGCCGGTCTCGATGTGCCCGCCGATCCGATGACCCTGCGCCCCGCGCCCGCAACGATGACCCAATCGCTCGCTCCAGTCTACGCGCTGCTCGACCGCGCTGTAGCCGACGGCGCATTTCCCGGCTGCGTTGTAGCGGTAGGATGGCATGACCAGCTTGCCATCCGCGCCTTCGGCCATCTCGAGCGCGACGGCGAGAAGTTCGACACCGATGAAGATTCGATGTACGACATGGCTTCGCTCACCAAGGCCATGGTCACTACTACCTCGGTGATGATCCTGGTCCAGCAAAAGCGCCTGGATATTGATCTGCCCGTTTCGCATTACCTCCCGGAATTCGCCGCAGCCGCAAACTCCGACCCCAATCCTTCCTGGCGCGCTCGCGTGACGCTGCGCATGCTCCTGCAGCACGATTCCGGCCTGCCCGGCATTCGTCAATATTTCAAGGACACCAAGGGCCACGACGCGATCATCGCGCGCGCAATGGCCGAGCCTCTGGTCCACGAGCCCGGCACGCAAGTCGAATACTCCGACCTCGGCTTCATGCTGCTCGGAGCGATCGTCGAGCGCCAGACCGGCAAATCACTCGACGTTTTCGCGCAACAGCAAATCTTCGGCCCCCTCGGCATGGACCGCACCATGTTCAAGCCTCCGCGCAAGCTCCGTGACGACATTGCGCCCACCGAATTCGACGCCACTTTCCGCAAGCGTCTGGTCTGGGGCGAAGTTCATGACGAAAATGCCTGGGCCATGGGAGGCGTCGCCGGCCACGCCGGACTTTTTTCCACGGCTGGCGATGTGGCGGCCTTCGCGCAGATGCTTCTCAACGGCGGAATTTACGGTCACACGCGCATTCTCGACCGCGCCACTATCGCGCAATTCACCGCCCGCCAAACGATTGGCGATTCGGCCCGCGCCCTCGGCTGGGATGTTCCGGTCCAACCCTCCTCAGCCGGAAAATATTTCTCGCCGGAAAGTTTCGGCCACACCGGATTCACCGGCACATCGCTTTGGATTGATCCCACGCGCCAGCTTTTCGTGGTCCTCCTCACCAATCGTGTCAATCCCACTCGCGCCAACGAACAGATTCGCCAGGTTCGCCCGGCCTTGCATGACGCTGTCATCGAGGCTCTCGGCCTCATCAACCCGCCGGCCAAGCCCCGATAACTTCCTCGGCACAATTCCCCCACGAATCCGCAGGCTGCCGCACATCTCATCGCTCCCGCCGCTATAATCGAATCCCGGTCCGAGGCGCATCTTGAAACATCTGAAAACCGAGCAAGCCAATCCGCGCTCTCGCGGACTCGACACCAAATCCGCGCTCGAAATTCTGCGCGTAATGAATCGTGAGGACTCGACGGTCGCGCCCGCCGTCCGGCGCGAATTGCCGAAGATTGCCCGCGCCGTGGACGCCATCGTGGCTGCCTTCCGCAAGGGCGGTCGCCTGCTTTACATCGGCGCGGGATCCAGCGGTCGCATGGCTTTTCTCGATGCGGCCGAGTGTCCGCCGACCTTTGGCACCCCTCCAAGAATGGTGCAAGCGATTCTGGCCGGCGGCAAGCGCGCCATCGCCAAGGCTGTCGAAGGAGCGGAAGACTCGGCGCGCAACGGCAAGCGCGATCTCCTGCAAGCCGGGCTCACTCGGCGCGACGTAGTGGTCGGCATCGCCGCCAGCGGCACCACGCCCTACGTCTTGGCCGCCATCAAACTCGCTCGCCGCCGCGGCGCAGTCACCATCGGCGTCACCTCGAATCCGCGCTCCCCTCTCGCGCGGCAAGTCGACATCTCCATCGCGCCCGATACCGGTCCGGAGGTCATCTCCGGTTCCACGCGCATGAAGGCCGGCACCGCGCAGAAAATGGTCTTAAACATGCTCTCTACCGCCTCGATGGTGCGGCTCGGTCGCGTCTATGAACACTGGATGATTCAAATGACTCTGACCAATGAAAAGTTACGCCGCCGCAGCGGGCGCATCCTCGAGCAAGCCACGGGCGTCAGTGCGTCCACTGCGCGACACGCTCTGCGTCAGGCCGGACACGAATTGCCCGTCGCGCTGGTGATGCTCAAAGGCAACGCCAGCGCAACGGATGCCCGCCGCTGGCTGGGCGCTTCGCATGGCAGCATCCGCCGCGCGCTTGCTGCAGCGCACCATCGCGGCCGCCGTGTCAAAGCGCGCGCAACTTAAGCTACGAAGTTCGTCAAGAAAGACAGTCGAGGAAAGCCAGCATGGACCGGTTCAAGATCGAAGGCGGACGAAAGCTCGAAGGCGCCGTGCGCATCAGCGGCGCGAAAAATGCCGCGCTCCCCGCGCTAGCCGCCTGCCTGCTCACCAGTGACACCGTGCGCCTCGAAAATATTCCCCGCGTGCGCGACATCATGACCATGGCCAAGCTCCTCGCGCACATGCGTTGCCGCGTCGAAAGCCCCGACATGCCTCCCAGCACTTTCGAAATCGCGGCTGAAACCATATCGCATGCCGAAGCGCCCTACGAACTCGTGAAGACCATGCGCGCCTCTGTGCTCACTCTCGGGCCGCTCCTCGCGCGCACCGGCTACGCCCGCGTGTCGCTACCCGGCGGCTGCTCCATCGGCGCCCGGCCGATTGACCTTCACATTCAGGCGCTCGAAGCCCTCGGCGCCGAAATCAAGATGGATCACGGCTACGTGGAAGCGCGCACCAGGCGTCTGCGCGGCGCAAAATTCCGCTTCCCAAAAATCACCGTCACCGGCACGGAGAATATTCTCACCGCCGCGGTTCTGGCCGAAGGCGAAACCATTCTCGAAAATTGCGCTCTCGAGCCCGAAGTCACCGACCTCGTCGACCTCCTGGTCAAAATGGGAGCGCAAATCGAAGGCGCCGGCACCCCTACTCTGCGCATCCGCGGTGTGGACCGCCTGCACGGCGCCACTCATTCCGTCATCCCCGATCGCATCGAGGCCGGCACTTTCCTCGTCGCCGGCGCCATCACCGGCGGCGATTTGCTCCTGAGTGAATGCGAACCGGCCCATCTCACCGCCGTCATCAAAAAATTAGAAGAGTGCGGAATCGAAATTCGCTCCGAAGGTCCGCGATCCTTGCGCGTCCGCGCCGCAAAGAAGCTCACCGCCGCCGACGTCACCACCGAGGAGTATCCCGGCTTCCCCACCGACATGCAGGCGCAATTCATGGCCCTCGCCACCCAGGCCACCGGCGTATCGCACATTCGCGAAACCATTTTCGAGAATCGCTACCTGCACGCCAGCGAAATGATGCGCATGGGCGCCAACATCTCGGTTGACGCCAATCTGGCCGTCGTCACGGGTCCCACTCAACTCGGCGGCGCGCCCGTGACGGCTTCCGACCTCCGCGCCAGCGCTGGGCTGGTTCTCGCCGGCCTCGTCGCCAGCAACACCACCTGGATAGACCGCGTCTATCACATTGACCGCGGCTATGAGCGCATCGAAGACAAGCTGCGCGAGGTGGGCGCGCGCATCGAGCGCGTCGGCATCCACGACAAAGAAAAAGAAGAATAAAAAAAGGGAGGCGACGCATCGCCTCCCTGCCCTGCCTGTCATTTTCCCGCAACTAGCTTGAGCTAACGCCTACGAATGTTCCGATCCGGCGGCTTCGCTCTTCACCGGCTGCTTGTCGCGCAATACCGCCTTGCGGCTTAACCGGATTTTGTTGCCCTCGATCGCCAGCACCTTCACCAGAATCTGATCGCCTTCCTTCAGTTCGTCGCGCACCGAGCGAATCCGCTGCTCGGCGATTTCGCTGATGTGCAGCAGGCCGTCGGTGCCCGGGAAAATCTCGACGAACGCTCCGAAATCCGCGATGCGCACCACCGTGCCGAGATAGGTCTTGCCGATCTCCGCCGTGGCCGTCACGTCGCGAATCATCTTCAGCGCTTCTTCCGCCGCCGGGCCGTTCACCGCGAACACGTGCACTCGCCCGTCGTCCATCACGTCGATCTTCACGCCGGTAGCCTCGATGATCGAGCGAATCTTCTTTCCGCCGGGGCCGATCAGGTCGCGAATCTTGTCCGTCGGAATGTTCAGCATGTGCAGGTGCGGAGCGTAGGTCGAAATCTCCGCGCGCCCCGTCGAAATCGTGCGGTCCATGATGTCCAGAATCTCGATGCGCGCCTTGCGAGCCTGCGCCAGCGCCTCGCGCATCATGGCGATGCTCACGCCGCCCACCTTGATGTCCATCTGCAGCGCCGTGATTCCAGATCGCGTGCCCGCCACCTTGAAGTCCATGTCGCCGTAGTGGTCTTCCGCTCCGGCAATGTCCGTCAAGATCGCGTACTTGTCGCCTTCCACCACCAATCCCATCGCAATGCCCGCGCACGGCGATTTCAGCGGCACTCCCGCATCCATCAGCGCCAGCGATCCGCCGCACACCGAAGCCATCGAAGACGATCCGTTGGATTCCAGAATGTCCGAAACCACCCGCATCGCATACGGAAAATCCGTGTCCGCCGGCAGCAGATTCGCCAGCGCGCGCTCCGCCAGCGCGCCATGCCCGATCTCGCGCCTTCCGGGACCGCGCAGGAATTTCACTTCGCCCACCGAAAATGGCGGGAAGTTGTAGTGCAGCATGAAACGCTTGAACACGTCCTTCTCAAAGAGCAGATCCAGCCGCTGCATGTCTTCCTTGGTGCCCAGCGTCGCCGTAGCCAGCGCTTGCGTCTCGCCGCGCGTGAAAAGCGCCGAACCGTGCGTGCGCGGCAGAATTCCAGCCTCGCAGGTGATCTGCCGAAGCTGATCGAAGCCGCGTCCATCCGGACGCCGCCGCCGAACCAGCATGTCGTCGCGGAAAATACGTTCGCGCAGGCGCTCGAACGCGCGATACGCCAGCTTGCGCTTGTCCGCGTCGTCTTCCGGAATGCCTTCGAGAATTTCCTTCTTGATCGCGTCCACCAGCCCGTAGCTTTCGCTCTTGGGATGCTTGTGCGTGTCCAGCGCGTCGCGCAGGCGATCGCCGAATTTCTGCGTGATTTCCTTGTAGAGCGCTTCGTCGAAAGCCGGCGGCTCCACCTTGGCCTTCACCGGCTTCACCTTCGCATGCAGCTCGCGAATCGCCGCCACGATCTTGCGCACTTCCGCATGCCCGAATTCCAGCGCGTCCGCCACCGTGTCTTCGGAAACTTCCAGCGCCCCAGATTCCACCATCACGATCGCTTCATCCGACCCGGCGATCACGATGTTCAGCGTGCTGGTCTTCTGCTGCGCTACCGTCGGATTCACCACGAACTTCCCCTCGAGCTGCCCAATGCGCACGCAGGCGATCGGATTCTCGAATGGAATCTTCGAAATGTAGAGCGCCGCCGAAGCCGCCGTCACCGCCACGGTATCCGGATCGTTCTCGCTATCGGCCGAGAGCACCATCGACACGATCTGCGTCTCCGTCGAGTAGCCTTCGGGAAAGAGCGGCCGCAGCGGCCGGTCCGTCAGCCGCGAAGTCAAAATCTCGCGCTCGCTCGGCCTTCCTTCGCGCTTGAAAAATCCTCCCGGAATTTTGCCCGCGGAATAGGTGCCCTCGCGGTAGTCCACCGTCAGCGGTAGAAAATCCTTTTCGGTCGCCTTGTTGTCCATGCACGCCGTCGCCAGCACCACCGTGTCGCCGTATCGCGCCACGATCGCGCCGTGCGCCTGGCGCGCCATCTTGCCCGTCTCAAGCGTCAGCTTCCGTCCGCCTAAATCCAAACTCACTTGTTCGAACATCACTTCACATCCTTTTCGTCCCGGTTCGCCGGGAACGCTGTCTCAGATACCTGCGCGAGCCATGGCCCGCAATTTTGTCGGAGAAAGATTCAGGCGAGCGGCGGTGCGGAGCGTTACGCGGAGCGAGGCCTGGCGCAGCACGGCCCTGCCAGTCCGCATGTCGGGCGACAACTCCGGTTTTTGCGGGGAAAAAAGGCGCGGCCAGACGGGCCGCTTGGGAATTCCGGGCTACTTGCGCAAGCTGAGTCGTTCCACAATCTCGCGGTACCGATCCGGGTCGCGACGGTTCAAGTAGTCCAGCAGCCGCCGGCGCTTGTTGACCATCATGATCAACCCCCGTCGCGATGCGTGGTCCTTGGCGTGGGACTTCAAATGAGTGGTCAGGTAGCTGATGCGTTCGCTGAGGAGCGCAATCTGCACTTCCGGCGATCCTGTATCCTTGGTGTGTACCCGGAACTGCTCGATTAGTTCTGCTTTGATCACTTCGCTCAACTGACCCACCCCCGTCTGAATCGTCGTGCCCTTGTCTTCGCTATTGGTCTGTTCTTCGACTCGAAAATCGTAGCATAGCCCAGCAGCACTTCCAACAAGAGAATTTCCTCCTTCAGCCCCGTCAACGCTGATCCGCAAGCCCCTCAGCTCCGATAAAAAAGCTCATCGTGTGCAGTGCATACCGCTTCCGCGCCTCATCCGAGCGGGCCGTCGATTTGGCTTTCGCGCGCAAACTAGAAAACCGCCCGCGCCCGCCTCGCCTTCCTACAGCGCCGGCGAGTCGTCTCCCAGCAGCGCCTTGCGCACCACTGGAATCGGCGGAAATCCCTGCTTCATGAAATCATCATGAAATTTTTCGAGCGAAAATCCCGCGCCCTCTTTCGCCTTCACATCCTCGCGCAATTTCATGATCTCCAGCTTGCCCAGCGTGTAATAGAGATACGTCGCATCCGCGCTCCCGCGCCGCGTTTCCACCAGACCGGCCTGATGCGATTGGTATCCCTGATCGACGAAAAATTTCACCGCATCGTCAAACGTCATATTCCCGCGATGCATCTGAATTCCCACCACGAATCGCGCGTCGCGCAACAGCGCATCCTGCAATTGCCCCAGCCGGATCAGATGCGACTCGCGCTCGTCCTTCGCGCCCGCGCCGGGCTGGCCGTAGCCTTCATCCAGCATCATTTGCTCGCAATAGTGCGCCCAGCCTTCCACGTTGGTATTCGCCCCCAGCAGTTTGCGCACCTTCGAGGGCGCCTGCGGCACCCACAAAAATTGGACGTAATGCCCCGGATACGCCTCGTGCACCGCCGTGCTGACGATCGTCCCGCGATTGAACTCCGCCATCTGCCCCTCGATCTCTTCCGGCGTGCCGTGCGGATCGGGCAGCGTCACATTGAAATATGCCTCGGTGGCGTGCGTTTCAAACGGCCCCGGCGTGTCCATGGACGCAAACGTCGTCGCGCGCTCAAAGGGCGGCGTCTCCTGCAAAATCGGACGCACATCGGACGGGATGGTGATGATGTGATGCGAGCGGATAAATCCGATCAGCCCGTCGAACGTGTCGCGAAACGATTGCAGCAGCTGGTCGGGCGCCGGATGATCCGCCATCAGCTCGGCCAGCACCTCATGCGGCGTCTTCGCCGGATCGATTTCTGCCGCTACGCGCTTGAATTCCGTCTGATTCTTGCGCATATCGGCCTGCGCGATTTCCAGCAACCGGTCGAGCGGCGTTGAAACCATCTCGTCGTACAGCAATTTTTTCGAAAACGTCTCCGCCCCGAAGCGAAAATCGCCGTTCGACCGCGGCAGCAGATCCGACTGCATCCATTTCCCGTATCTTTCCAGCGCCGCGATCACGGCGGCATTCGATTTTGCGAAGTCCGCCTTTACCCCCGCGTCCGTGGCGTCGCTGAAAGCGCTCGGCAGGTCGTGCTGAAAAAATCCAATCGTTCCCGGCAACTGCAAAATCGCGATCTCAGTATAAACGCGCGGAGGATTTTTCAGATTTTGCCGCGCCGCTTCAAACACCGCCGGCATCTGCCGCTCCCGCGCCACCACCGAACGCAGCCGCTCATCCGGCGGCGCGAATTTGCGGCTCATGATCGAGTACGCGCTGGCCGCCACGCCGCTCGAGTAGGTATCCGGATTCTTCTCCCACATGCGAATCGTCTCGAGCGAAAGCAACTGCGAGCGAATCGCCGACAGCACGATCTGGCGGTCCGCGCTGGACACCTCTCCCAACCCCGCCGGATCGAATCCCTCGACGCGCTTCTCGAAAGCATGCAGCGCCGCCACCTGCCGGTTCACGCCCTCGCGCGAATAGTCCTCGAGTTGCGCGTCGTACTGATGCAGCCCGCTCGCCGTCCCCAAGGTCGGGCCGAACTTGAAGTAAATCTCATCGAAATACTGGTCGGCCAGCGCGCTCCAAGCCGTCTCCGCTGCGCCAGCTTGCGCGTGCGCCGGTGTCGGCACCCCGGCGCGCTCTGCCGCCTCTCGCGCGTGCAATCTCAATCCGCTCCCGAGCGTCATCGCCAGCACTCCTCCGCACATCACACAGACCAAGCGCATTCGATTCCGCATCGGCGTATCCCTCAAGATCTCGATTCCAATAGTTGTGAGCCGGTAAAAAAACTAAGCGCGGAATTGTACTGAGGACCGCCGCAGCGCGCAAACGAATCCTGACCATCGGCGTTTTTCGCGACCCTTCGCTGTCAAAGCAAAGCAGGAATGCCGGCACCGTAGCGCTTGTGCGCGCTATTTCGCAGTCGTTCGCCGAGCCGACACCGGGCGCCTGCGGCGCGGGATAATACCTCAGTGATCGGCCGGAGGAGCGGCCGTGCCATCCGACCAATTGTCGACCGTAATCATAAATATGGTCAGCCGGTCTTCAGGGACGCTGGATGCTATCAGCGGCGAGCCCGGCAAGCCCGCGCCCCAGGCCGCTGGCTTTGTGAGCGGCGCGAAAAACATCAAATGCGGATGCCAGTTCCCGGCAGCGTCGTTCAAATATTGTTGTTTTGACATCATATAGCACATCGCGCCGGTTTCCAGCGCCGGCAATTCCTTCTTGTCGAAAGCCGCATTCAGATCCTCGAACATTTGAGCCTTGGATCTCCCGGCCAGTACCGACTCGGTTTTCTTGATGGTTAGCGGCAGGTAGGATCGCGCGGCCGGCGCGTTGAAGCAGATCGCCCCCCGCAGCTTGGGATTCCAAAATTCGGGATCGTCGATTCCGGCGG
>JBAVQT010000007.1:0-4377 GCA_049694295.1 Candidatus Acidiferrales bacterium | reverse complement strand
GAGCCGGACGGTTTGTTTCATCAAGTTTGGCGGCCGCCATACCTCCGAAGCGAGGAACACCGGCGGTCGGAAATAGCGTAGCGCGAGACCATGGGGCGGTCAAGGGAGCGGCCGCAGGAATCATCGGAACGTATTAAACGCGACGGAGTTATGCGACTTCGTTTTTCCGAGCGCTCCGGCGCGTTCAACGGCTGGGGCCGGGGAAAGCGACCTTTGGCGCTTCCTGCGACGCGGGGGCGGCCTGGAAGTAGGCGTCGTTGCGATGAAAGCCGGCCCAACCGGCGAAGAGGCTGCCTGGAAACCGGCCGATGTAGGTGTTGTAGGCCTGGATCGAATCGTTGTAGCGCTTGCGGGAGACGGCGATGCGATTTTCCGTGCCGGCAATTTCGTCCTGGAGGCGGAGGAAATTTTCGTTGGATTTAAGTTGAGGATAATTCTCCTGCAGCGCCAAGACTTTCACTTCGGCGCCGTACAGAGCGTTGCTAGTGGCGATCTTGTCAGCGGGAGTCTGCGCATTCATGTATTGGGTGCGCGCCTTATCCACGTCGCTGAAAACGGTCTGCTCCTGCGCGGCATAACCTTTAACGGTTTCGACCAGGTTGGGGATCAAATCAGCGCGGCGTTGGAGATCGGTCTCGACCGCGGCCCATTTTCCTTTCACGTCCTCGTTAAGAGTCACCATTTGATTTCTGTGGGTGATGTAGGAGCCGCCAAAAGCGATGGCGATTATGACGGCGATGATGACCAGGACGGCGACAATGGCTCCGGCAGACTTCATGAGAGGAGACCTCCGACGAGAAATCTAGCATAAAAATTCCGATTCATAGCAGCAAACGACCAGCCGCGGCAGATTCGAGAACTACAGGGCAGGAGACACGCCGACTAAGAGGCGGCAAAGCGGCGGTCGATCTCATCGGCGAAGACTTCGACGAAAACCAGATAATTGTGAAGCACGACTTCGACATCGAGATCGCGGATGGCGCGCTTCCCTTCCCGAAGATCGAGAATCTGTTGAAAAGCGGAGGGGTCGGCTCCGGTAACGGAGGCCACGGCTATGATCGAGTCACGTTTATTGGCGGGCATACCCTGCCCGAGAGCGAAAAGGCCGTGACGAAACAGGGAACAAAAGGAGGAGACAGAATCGAGCATCAGCGAGACGCGAATTTTATTTTTGTAGGGAGCCACGAGAAGAGCCTGGCGAAAGCGCAGCCAATCGGTGCGCAACTCGCGCTCGACCTGGAGACGATGGAGCTGGAGAGGAACGACGAACTCGGCCAGGAAATCCTCACCAAACAAGATGCGATGCTGCTGCTTGATATCGAGCAATTCGATAGCGAAGACGTCAGCGGAATGGTGCAGTTCATCGAGCGTGAAAACGAGCGGAGGGGGCTGGCCCTGCCGCGACCACCACTCGTCCGCCGGGTGAAGCTCCTCGAATTGCTCGGCGGCAGCGTGGCGGACGAGGCAAAGGACATTAAGGTTGGAGCGCCCGGAGACGTACTCGCCAGTTACTGCCGAGCCGTAGAGGACGACGGAGGTCAGGTTTTCGCCCGCCGCGGCACGCAGGCGAGAAACAAGCTCGGTCAATTTGGCTTCCATAGATGCGCTTCCTCGGCGGCGACGAGCCATTCTACATCAGTGAGAGCGCAATCAATCAACCTGCGCGGGCTCGGGCACCCAGGAGCCTTGCTGCTCGCGCAAATAAGCCGCCGGCATTCGCGGATCGTGACCGAAGATGGCGAGCCAGCCTTCGCGCATGATTTCACCGAGCCACTTTCTTTTATTTTCGAGGGTGGTCATCGGATAAAGGTCGTAGCCCATGATCCAGGGAAGAGGCAGGTGCGCGGACGTGGGAACCAGATCAGCGAGAAACAGCGCGGTCTTACCGCCGCCGTGAAGCCTGATGCATTGCATGTCAGCGGTGTGGCCGGGAACGCGAATCATTTCGACGCCGGGAGCGATGGCGCGATCGGCCTCGAGCAGCGAAAGCTTTCCCGCCGCCTGAATGGGCAGATAATTCTCCGGAAAATAGCTGGCCTGATCGCGCTCGGTGGGTTTCATGGCGTGTTCAAATTCACCGCGCTGGACGACGTAACGAGCATGCGGGTAGGAGGGCAAAACTTTATCGCCGTGAAGATAGGTATTGCCTCCGCAGTGATCGAAGTGCAGGTGAGTGTTGATGACGACGTCAATTTCGTGAGTGGCGAGGCCAAAATCGAGAAGACGGGCATTGAGCAGCGGAGAGCCGAGACCATAGATCTCGCGGAGTTTTGGGCTAAGTTTGTCACCGGCCCCGGTTTCGACGAGGATGTTTTTGCCGCCGGCGCGAATGAGAAGGCAATTCATGGAAAGCTGAATGCGGTTGCGCGCGTCGGCCGGACATTTCTTTTCCCAGAGAGCCTTGGGGATGACACCGAACATAGCGCCGCCATCCAGCCAAACGTGGCCTGCGTTCAAAATGTGGAACTCGAGTTCGCCGAGTTTCAAGGGCAACTCCCCAATAGATGAACAGCACTGCGCGAATTAGAAACGAGCGTGGATGGCGATCCCACACTACTGCGCGGAGGCAACGACGCGCGCGCGGTCATGAGAGTCCTGCTTCGGCAAGAATCGCAGCCACGGCGGCGTAGGGGTCTTTCCTGCGCGCGGCGACTTCGCGGGCGATCACGTCGAAATCGGCGGCGGACAAATGAGCGCCGACAACGCGCTCCATCAGGCGGGCCTGGAGCAGTCGGAGAAGCCATTCTTTCCAGTGAGCGATTTCACGCGCCTCGCGGTCCACGAGCTGGGAAAAATGAGCGCGAAATCTGGCGATTTCTCGAGCGAAGTCCGCAGTTCCCTGGTTTTCGGTGGCGACGGTGCGGACGACCGGCGGTTTCCAACCGTCGCGTTCGGGAACGAGTTGAAGGATGGCGGTGAGCTGCTGCTCGAAACGGTCCGCGCCATCGCGGTCGGATTTATTGAGGACGAAGATGTCGCCAATTTCCATGAGTCCGGCTTTGAGATTCTGGATATCATCGCCCATGCCCGGTACGAGGACCACGACGGTGCAATCGGCGAGACGCACAATTTCAATTTCGCCCTGACCCACGCCCACGGTTTCGATCACTATGAATTGCTTGCCAGCGGCGTCGAGGAGAAGTGCCGCATCGCCTGCGGCTTGCGCCAGGCCGCCGAGATAACCGCGGGTTGCCATGGAGCGGATAAAAACGCCGTCATCGCCGGCATGGCCTTGCATGCGAATGCGGTCGCCCAGGATCGCGCCGCCGGTGAAGGGGCTCGATGGATCGACTGCAATAATTCCGACGGATTGCCGCTCCGCGCGATAGTGCGTGGCAAGGCGATCCACCAGAGTGCTCTTGCCAGTGCCGGGAGCCCCGGTGATTCCGATGCGATAGGCGCTTCCGGTGTGTGGGAAGAGGCTGCGAAGCAGGAGTTCGGCTTCGGGCGCACGATTTTCGATGGCCGAGACGGCGCGCGCAATGGCGAGAACATCGCCGGAGAGAATTTGCGAGGACCATGCCTCGATGGTCGAAGCCATTTGAGGATTCACCCGAGACGGGGATGCCTGAACAAGAACATGTGTCGAAGACGAAGTTTACAGAGGTGGGCAAGGAGTTGAAAGACGAAAGTCAAAAGCGTCGCGCTGGGAGAGCAGTGCGGAAAGATCGAAGCAGTTCCCTGGCGCGCCGCCGATGGACGGAAACTGGCAATCACTTGCCCAAAAGCTGGCGGGCGATGACAAGCCGCTGAATTTCGCTAGTGCCTTCGCCGATGGTGCACAGCTTGACGTCGCGGTAAAACTTCTCCGCCGGATAATCCTTGATGAAGCCGTAGCCACCGTGAATTTGGACAGCTTCATTGGCAACGCGCACGGCGACCTCACCCGCGTAAAGCTTGGCCATGCTGGATTCGCGACTGAAGCGGGCATCGTGATTGCCCGAGGCAATAGCGCGGTCGGCGAGCCACGCAGCCTGATAGGTGAGCAGGCGGGCGGCTTCGATCTCGGTAGCCATATCGGCGAGTTTGAATTGGATGGCCTGAAATTCGCAGATGGCTTTGCCGAATTGCTTGCGCTGCTTGGCATAGCGAAGCGAGCAATCGTAGGCGCCCTGGGCCATGCCAAGTCCGAGCGCGGCGATGGAGATGCGGCCGCCGTCGAGTATCTGAAGGCAATTGATGAAGCCTTCGCCTTCCTGACCGAGGAGATTTTCGGCAGGGATGCGGCAATCGGTGAAGACGACTTCGGAGGTGTCGCTGGCGCGGAGGCCGAGCTTATTTTCTTTTTTGCCGGGACGAAAACCTGGCGTGCCGCGCTCGATGATGAAGGCCGAGATGCCGTGGCTTTTTTTCGCGGGATCGGTTACAGCCATGGCC
>JBAVQT010000006.1:0-3099 GCA_049694295.1 Candidatus Acidiferrales bacterium | reverse complement strand
ATTTTTTCTGAAACTTCGCGACATCGAGTGAATCCAAGACTAGAGAGGCGGCCGGATGACGGCCGCCGCCATTTGGACGGGAAGCCGAGATAGCCGCAACGACGAATCGAAGAGGAGAAACGAGATGATACCGATGTGCCAGGCGATGTTGGGCGAGGTTCAGAACGAGGCAGCGACAACGCGGCGAGTGCTGGAGCGAGTGCCGGAAAACAAACTGGCATGGAGGCCGCACGAGAAGTCCATGACGCTGGGGCAACTGGCGCTGCACACGGCGTCGGTTCCCGGAGGCATCGCGAAAATTTCGCAGAGCGACGAATTCGACGTTTCGCAAGGGAATTTCGGCGCGGCGCAGCCGAAGAGCCTGGGAGAAATTTTTGCGGCGCACGATGAGAGCATTCGCGCGGCCGAGGATTGCCTGAAAGGGTTGACGGAGGAGCAGGCGCGAGCGACGTGGCGGATGAAAATGGGGACGAAGGAAGTGCTGAGCATGCCGCGCGCCGTGCTGCTTCGCTCGGTGATGCTGAATCACTGGTATCACCACCGCGGGCAGCTTTCGGTTTACCTGCGGCTGCTGGATGTGCCGCTGCCGTCGATTTATGGGCCGAGCGCGGATGAAAATCCGTTCGCGTAGAAAGAAACATTTGCGGTTGGGCAGGGACGATACGTTGCAAGTTTTGTGGCGTCGACGAGCGCGCGGACGGCCAAGGCGCCACGCCGAGACGGGCGCGGATTATTCCGTGGGCGAAGCGGCGTCGGCGCTGTGCATGGCGACTCGGTGCGTGAGGCTGAGCGGAATGCGGGACTGCTCGAAGCCCAGCTTGATGCGGCGGCGCAGTTCGCGCGCGACGTCATCCTTGCGATTGAGCACGGTGCGGACCTGCAGGCGGATCACGGTGCCATCGAGCGCGAGCGATTCGACGCCCAGGACGCGTGGGCCATCGACGAGAGCCGGGGACCAATCGGCGTCATTGCGAAAATCGCCGGCGATTTTTTCGAGGGTGGCGATGGCGCGCCCGGTCAATTCCTCGGCGGGAATGGTGACGTCGACGAAAACCTGATTCCAATCGCGGCTGAGGTTGGCGACCTGGCCGACGAGCGAATTCGGAATGTTGACCATGGCGCCGGCGGAGTTGCGAATCAGGGTGCGCCGCAGCGTCAGGTATTCGACGCGCCCGGTTTCGCCATTGAGCTGGATGAGATCGCCGATCACGTATTGATCCTCGAACACGATGAAGAATCCGTTGATCAGATCCTTGACGAGATTTTGCGCGCCGAAGCCCAGCGCGATGCTGGCGACCGCCGCGGCCGCTTCCACGGGCGTAACGTCGAAGCCGAATTCGGGAAGGGCGGTGAGCACGGCGCCGGCGAAGATGACCGCCGAGCCAACGCTATAGAGCAGCGCAGCCATGGTGCGGGTCTGCTGTTCGCGCATCTGGGCGACGCGCGATTGCGATTTGGCGAGCTGGATCAGGCGGTCGGTGAGAATCTTCAGCAGACGCGAGACGAGGAAGGCGATAACAAAAATGGCGACGATGCGAACGCCGCGCGCGCCGGCCACTTCGATCCAGTGAGTGAGAGATTCGGGCATAAGGTTTGCGGCGCGCGATTATACCATTCGAGGAGCGAGAGCGAGACGATGTGAATGGTTTTGCGCCGGCCGCGAAAGCAGGGTAAAATCGGCTCGCAAGCATCGAATCGCGAAGCAGATCGCGCGGATATTGCGGGTGAGCCGCATCCGGATGGAGCGGTGAATTTGCGATGCGATTAGAGTGCCTTCTGCGCGCCCGTAGCTCAGTTGGATAGAGCGTGTGCCTCCGAAGCACAAGGTCGGGTGTTCGAATCACCCCGGGCGCACCAGTTCCTCGATTCGTTTTTCTCACATGGCGGGTTCGTCTGGCCTCGCCTTGAAAATCCAGGCTTCGCGGCTCGAGCGGGGCGCGAATTGCAGACCCGGCGGCGACGGCTTGAATTGTTGCAAAGCAGTTTACTCGAGACCTCTCGCCGTCAGAAATCCCTTTACTACCACCGAAGGGTCTTCGTGCTGGCCGACCACGGCGTAGTTCATCTTGCGCATATCGTCGTCTGAAATTTTTCCTTCGAGTTGCGCGATGGCCGCGGCGACTTCGGGATGTTGCTGCATCACGGCGCGGCCGAGGACGGGCACCGCTTCATAGGGAGGGAAATAGTGTTTGTCGTCCGCGAGGACAGCCAGATCGCGGGCCTCGAGCAAACCATCGGTGGCATTTCCGGCAACGACGTCGACTTGTTTATCGAGCAGCGCGCGATAGAGCAATCCCAAATCCATGATTCGCGGCGGTGCGGCGAATTGCAGGCCGTAGGCGCGGGCGAGACCTTCATAGCCGTCAGGACGTTCCTTGAACTCGTAGCCGAAACCGGCGCGCCACCGTGGTGCAACGCGGCTCAAATCCGAAATAGTAGTGAGATGCAGCGCGCGCGCGTCTTCACCGCGGACCACGATTGCGAAAGTATTATCGAATCCGAGCGAAGGCAGGACGGTAAGGCCGAATCGCCCCGCGTATTGGTCGCGGACTTTGGCGAAGACGGCGCGGGGATCGCGCTCGAGAGGATCTTTCAGGATGGCCGTCAACGCCGTGCCCGTATATTCGACGTAGACATCGATGCGGCCGGCGAGAATGGCCTGCTGGCAAATGTACGAGCCGGTGAGATAGAAACGCCGCATCACTTGCAGATGGGTGTGCGTTTCGATCTGCTGCGCAAGAATCTCGCCCAGGATAGCCTGCTCGGTAAAATTTTTCGAGCCGACCACGATGGTGGTCCGGCGATTCACGCCGCAAGAAGCCAGCAACCACATCGCAATTACCGCCAGCGGCAAAGGCGCGCGCGCAGCGGCAAGTCCGCGGAGACGCGGGAATTTCATCGCCGATACCGCAAGCGATTTTCGAGGCCGCCCAGAATCACATCGGCGAGAATCGCAAGCACCGCCGCGGGAATCGCGCCCGCGAGGATCACTTCATTATTGACCATAGCCAGTCCGCGGAAGATGAACTCGCCCAAGCCGCCCGCACCGACCGCCGCCGCAATCGTGGCGATACCGATGGTCAGCACGGTGGCGACGCG
>JBAVQT010000005.1:0-14291 GCA_049694295.1 Candidatus Acidiferrales bacterium | reverse complement strand
GCTATCAGCAAACCTCACAGCCCGCGGCGGCGGGCGGAAGAAAGTAGGAACGGAAATGGCGAAGGCCGCGGCAGGCGCGAAGATACAGAACGTCGGCAGAATGAGCGAATTCGTCGGCGCGTTTGATGTTCCGTCGAAAGTGACCGACTACATCTACCCGTGCCGTTTCTCGCATTGCTGGAATGGCGTGGCGACGCGCCACTCGGACACCATGGACTGCAAGTTTTTCGTGGACGGCAAAGGCGTGGTGCTGGGCCTGGCGATGCCGGCGTTTGTGACTTTCCGGGCGCGCGCGGGCCGTGACCTCACCGACCGCGAAGCGAGCTACGTGGCGGCGGAATATTTGCGCGAGCGGCTCGAGCAGGAAGACGAACACGCGCTTTACGATGTCTCGGCTGCCGATGTAATTCGTCTCATCGAAAAGATTAAGGTTTAGTGGGCAGCATCGCGAAGTTGCGCGCGGAATTTCGGCGTGGCGGTTCGTGACAGGAATGTCACCGCCGTTTTTCGCGGTGAATCCTCGCAATTGGGCGCCGCCAGTTGTTCCTCGGATAGAGCCCTCCCTGCCGGCATGTCAATCATAAGATTGTTGCAGCACGAAGGTGATGCTCCGGTGCGATAGATCCGGAAGGAAGCAAGCCCGCGATCGCTCTATTAGTCTCCCGCGGATTTTTTGGAAAGAGACCGAATGTAATTCACGAGATTCCAGACGGCTTCCGGTTTGGCGCGGTCTCCTTCGCCGGGCATCTGCCCTTTGCCGACTTGAATGATGTAGAAAATTTCGCCGTCGGTGAGAGATTTGAGCGAGTCGGAATTCCGGAAGTCTGCCAGAGCGATTTTCATATCGGCGGCCAGGTCTCCCTTGCCATCGCCGTCGGCGCCGTGGCACACCGCGCAATCCACGGCGTAATTTTTCTTGCCCGCAGCGATTGACATGGGCGTGGGTTTCACCGGGTTCGTTTTCTTGGCGGCCTGGGGCGGGATTTTGAAGTCGGCCGGGGCGTTAGCGGCCGGCGCAGCATCGTTCGCCGGTTTGGTGGCGTCCTGCGCCACGGCCGGAAAAGTGGCGAAAGAAAACAGCGCAGCCATCACCAGAGCCATTAGAGCTAGAGTGCGTGGCGGCACGGCGGCCTCCTCGGAACGGCGGGGCGATGCGATTCGCGGCGATTCTACGCCCTGCTCACGCGGGGTGAAAGAGATGTTTTGAGGCGCGGTCTCGAGAGCGTCGATCTTGTTTCGTGAAGTTCAAATTCCCGCCGCGGGATGCGATCAGGCATCGGAGAGCGATTCGCCGAACGAGGCGTCTTGCGGAAACTCACCCGCTTCGAGGATAGCGCCGCAGTCCAGGCATTCGACGTACTGAGCGTCGTCGTCTTTGGCGATCAGGCGGGTGCGTTTGTGCTGGCAGCGCGAATCCGGCATTGGGGTTTACCTCGAAAAGTATAGCATCGCCACACCCGCCTGAGTGTCTTCGAACGTCAAGGTCGGCGGCGTTTCCCCCGTGCTGCGGTTTCGTATAGAATTGTGGGATTGCGTTGGTGGAAAGCGCGCTGCTGTGACGCTGGCGCCGGGCAACTCTCAGAGGCAAAACTAGAAGCAGTTCAGGGGTCTAAGATGGTCCTCGATATCAACGGGATCCAGAAATTTCTGCCGCACCGCTATCCGTTCCTGATGATTGACGCGATTGAGGAAATGGAACCGAAGAAGCGGATCGTGGGAATCAAGAACGTCACGATCAACGAACATTACTTTCAAGGCCATTTCCCCGCGAAGCCGGTGATGCCGGGAGTGCTGATCATCGAGTCCATGGCGCAGACTGGCGGGCTGCTGCTGCTGCACGAAATCGAAGATCGCGACAACAAGCTGCTCTATTTCGTAGCGATCGACAACGCGCGCTTCCGGCGACCGGTGGTGCCGGGAGATCAATTGCGCGTTGAAGTGAACGTCATGGCCTGGCGCGGGACTTTTTGCAAGCTGCAAGGGCTCGCTTACGTGAAGTCGGAACTGGCGGCGGAAGCCACCATGATGTGCATGATGGTGGATGTGGACGCGCCCGTTCCGCAAGGCGCGGCGGCCGGCGAAAAGAGCGGCGACAAGGACGGGAACAAGTAGACCCCATGAGCGAGATCGATCCGCGGGCAATCGTTTCGCCGTCGGCGCAGCTTGGCGAGGGCGTGAAAATCGGGGCCTACGCCGTGGTGGGCGAAGAAGTGGAGTTGGGCGCCGGCTGCGTGCTGGAGCATCATGCCGTGGTGCACGGCCCGGCGAAGCTGGGACGCGAGAATCGCGTGTATTCGTTTGCGGTGGTGGGCGGTGATCCGCAGGATCTGACGTATCAGGGCGAGCGCGTGTCGCTGGAGGCGGGCGACCGCAATCAATTTCGCGAGTTCTGCACGGTGAGCCGAGGCACGGCCAAGGGCGGCGGCGCCACGCGGCTGGGCAGCGACAACCTGATCATGGCGTACGCGCACATCGGGCACGATTGCGTGGTGGGGAATCACACGATTTTTGTAAACGGGGCGACGCTGGCGGGGCACGTGATCATCGAGGACTACGTCACGATCGGAAATTTCAGCCCCGTGCACCAGTTCTGCCGGGTGGGGCGGCATGCTTACGTGGGCGCGCACACGGTGATCACGCAGGACGTGGCGCCTTTTTCAAAAGTGGTCTCGCCGCGCGAGACGACGTGCTACGGGGTGAACACGGTAGGGCTGGCGCGGAGCGGTTTTTCGGCCAAGCGCGTGGAAGACATTGAGAAAGCGTTCCGGTTGCTGTTGCGGTCAAAGCTCAACACCACGCAAGCGATCGAAAAAATGCGAGGAACCCTGGCGCACTCCGAGGACGTCATAACACTGATCCGCTTCATCGAGTCGGCCGAGCGTGGCCTGACCAAGTAGGTATGGGCTTGGCCGCATCCAACGACAATCGAACCAGCCAGACGACTGCTCCTGATGCGAAGGACGCGGTGGAAACGCATTGGGGGTTGATCGCCGGAAACGGCGATTTTCCATTTTTGGTTCTCGAAGGCGCGCGCAGCCGCGGAATCGAAATGGCGGTGATCGCCATTCGCGAGGAAGCTTCTCCGGCGCTGGAGCGCGCCGCGCGGCGAATTCATTGGGTAAGTTTGGGAGAGCTTTCGCGCACGATCGAGCTGCTGCATCAGGAAGGTGTGAAGCAGGCAGTGATGGCCGGGCAGGTGAAGCATAACAAGATTTTCAGCGCCATCAAGCCGGATTGGAAACTTGCCAAGCTGCTTTTCTCGCTGCCCTCGAAGAATACCGACTCACTGATCGGCGCGGTGGCCAAGGTGCTCGAAGAAGAAGGCATCGAGCTGGTGGATTCGACACGATTTCTAGGGCCGCTGCTGCCTGCGGCGGGTGCGTTGACGCGGCGCGCACCGGATGAAGCGGAGGCCGCCGATATTGCGTACGGACGCGGCGTGGCGCGGCAGATCGCGGGACTCGATTTGGGACAGACGGTAGTGGTTCGCGATAAGGCATGCGTCGCCGTGGAGGCGATGGAAGGCACCGACGAGACCATCGAGCGCGCGGCGCGCATCGCGGGCGGGCAGCGGCTGGTGGTGGTGAAGGTAAGCAAGCCGGGGCAGGACATGCGCTTCGATGTGCCGGTGATCGGCGTGAAAACCATCGAGACGATGCGGCGATCGAATGCCACCGCGCTGGGCATCGATGCGGGGCGCACGCTACTTTTCGAGCGCGACGAGCTTATTCTCGCGGCGGACGAAGCGGGCATCGCGATTGAGGCCATTGCGCCGGCCGAGGACAAAAAGAAATCGTGAGTGAGAAAAACATTCGGGTGGCCGTGGTTGGCGCGGGCGAGTTCGGACGGAATCACGCGCGTGTGTGGCGCGAGATGGAAGGCGCCGAGTTGGTGGGAATTCTGGATGCTGACTGCGAGCGCGCGGCGAGCGTGGCCGCGGAGTTTGGTACGCAGGCGCTGCGCGATTTCGATGCGTTACTCGGCGCGGGAGCGCAGGCCGCGAGCGTGGCCGTGCCGACCAGAGAACATGCCGCGGTCGGTTGCCGGCTGCTGGAGGCCGGGATCGACACGCTGGTGGAAAAGCCCATTGCGGCTTCGCTCGCGGAGGCCGATGCGCTGATCGCCGCAGCCGCGCGCAACGGGCGAATCCTGCAAGTGGGGCACGTGGAGCGATTTAATCCGGCGGTGGCGGCGGCGCAGAAAGTGGTTTCAAAGCCGCTCTTTTTTGAAGTGCACCGGCTGGGGATTTTCACGCCGCGAAGCTTGGATATTGACGTGGTATACGACCTGATGATCCACGATCTGGACATTTTGCTGGCGCTGGTGCCTGAGACGGTGACGGACCTGCGCGCGGTGGGAATTCCGGTGATCACCGACAAAGTGGATATCGCGCACGCGCGGGTGGAATTTGCGACGGGAACGGTGGCGAATCTGACGGCCAGCCGCGTCTCAACGGAACGTGTGCGCAAGATGCGATTTTTTCAGGCCCACGAATATATTTCGCTCGATTTCGCGAGGCAGGACGCGCTGCGCATTCGAGTCGAGCCGGGCAGCGGCGAGCAGCCCGGAATCGGATTTGAGAAGCTCGAGACGCCGCAGGAAGAGCCGCTGCGGGCCGAGCTTCGCGCGTTTCTTGAGTCGGTGCGAACGCGCCACGCGCCTGCGGTGGATGGAGCGGCCGGGCGCCGCGCGCTGGAATTGGCGGATCGCGTCATGGCGGGCATCCTCGAACACGCCAAGCGCGTCCAACTCGGAGCTTTTGCCCCGCTAGGAGTTCGATGATTCCCCGGATATTAGTCCCGGAAAAACTGAATCCGGTGGACCCGAACGCGGAAGAACCGAAGAAGCCGCGTCGGCTGACAACCCTGCTGGACGATCGCACCGTGGTGCCCAGCGGCGGTTCGTCCGCGCCTCCGCTGGACCGCAAATCCAGCATTCCTTCGCATTTTCCGCTCGATGTGCTGGTGCCGCCGGTGCTGGTGCCGCGCGGAATGGAAGCCAAGCAATTCGGAGAGATGCAACCCCTCTCGGAGTTCGTTCCGATCGCGATTCTGGACTCGCGCGTGGTGGTGCCGGCGTACGTCGAGCCCGCGACCGCCGAGGACACCAAGGAATTTCATAAACCGAGGGAGATGACTCCCGAACTGCGGGCGATGGTCGAGCCGGACATCTATCTCACCGGCGAAGCGAATTTGCTAGTGGAGCCGGAGCAGAAACGCGCCGCGAAATGGGACGTGATTTTTCTGGCTTTCGCGATCGGCTTTCACATCCTGCTGCTTATTTTCCTGCTCCTGATTCCGAAGATGTTTCCAGCGCATGTGCCTACGAACGAGGAAATCAGGGACGCGAGCGAGTTGCTCGGCAAGGTCTACATTCCACCCGGCGACATCCCGAAATCGGCGCCACCTGCTCCGAAAGTTCATGTGGATCGCAGGATACTCAATAAGGTAGCGCCTCCACGCCCAGAAGAGCATGCGCCCGTGGCGCCTCCCGCGCCGCAGCCGACGGCGCCCAAGCCCGAATTGCCTGAAGCGCCGAAGTCGCGCGTGCAACCCGATACAGTTCCCGTACAACCGCAGCCCGAGCAGCCCAAGCCCTCGGAACTCGAGCCGATTCATCCAACGCAGCCCACGCAGAACAAACTGAATCTTGGATTGCCGAGCCAGTCGCCAGGGGATGTTCTTCGCAGCCAAGTGCAAGACGCGATGAAGCATGGCAGTTCGCCGACGTACAGCCAGGAAGGCTCGGGTCCGCGCGGAGCGGGGGCTGGGCGTGGTGGGCCTGGGATGGGCAGTGGCGTGCAGATTCTGACGCCGACCGAAGGCGTGGATTTCAATAGCTACATTCAGCGTCTGCTGGCCGCGATCAAGCGCAATTGGGAAGCGGTGATGCCGGAATCGGCGCTAATGGGAGACCGCGGTGTGGTCGGCACCACGCTGCAAATCAATTCGGACGGCACCCTGCTGGTAACCGATCCGACGCTGGAGCGTAGCTCGGGCAAAGAGCCGCTCGACGCGGCGGCGCTTTCGGCGATCAAAGCCTCGGCCCCATTTGAGCCGCTGCCTCCGCAGTTTCACGGACCGTTCATTCGCCTGCGCATCACATTCCTCTACAACATTCCGCGAAGTGAATGGAACCAGCAGTGAAACCGAATCAAGCGCAAGTGCTCGGCGCGTTGATCCTGGCCGGATTGGTGGCGCTGTTTCTACTGTTGCGTCACTGGAAGTTTTCGGGATGAGCGCGCCGCTCGCGGGCCGCGCCACGGACCGGGACCGGTTGGTGGTGGTTCTCGGGCCGACGGCATCAGGAAAATCGTCGCTGGGAATTGCGCTGGCGCGGGAGTTGGGTGGCGAAATTCTGGTTTGCGATTCCACACAAGTCTACCGGTACTTCGATATCGGCACGGCGAAGGTGCCCGCCTCCGAACGGCAGGGGATTCCCCACCATCTGATGGATCTCGTCGGGCCAGAGGAAATATTCACAGCAGGCGAGTATCGCCGTCACGCGATTGCGGCGCTTGACGATATTCGACAGCGAGGCGCGCTTCCGATCTTGACGGCTGGCACCGGGCTCTACCTGCGCGCGCTGCTCGAAGGATTAGCGGAAGCTCCGGAACGCTCCCAAGAACTTCGCGAGCGGCTGCGGACCATCGCCGACCGCCGCGGGAAGGCCCATTTGCATCGCACTCTTGCGCGGCTGGACCGCGAGACGGCTTCACGCATTGCGCCGCAGGACACGCAGAAGGTGATTCGCGCGCTGGAAATGCGTCTGCTGGCTGGAAAGCCCGTGGGCGAGATTCATCGAGGCGGGCGTGAGGGACTCGCGGGTTACGAAGTGATCAAGATCGGGCTCAACCCGGCGCGGCCTGAGCTAAATGCGCGGATCAATTCGCGCGTAGAGGCGATGCTCGCGGCGGGGTGGGTCAACGAGGTTCGTGCGTTGCGCACGCGAGGCGTGCCGGCCACGGCCAAAGCTTTCGAGTTCATTGGCTATGCGGATCTGGCCGAGTTTCTGGATGGCCGCGCAACGCTCGCTGAGACCGCGGCGCGGATTCAGCGGGCCACGCGGCAGTTTGCGAAGCGCCAGGTGACGTGGTTCCGCAAGGAGTCCGGCGTGAGTTGGCTCGCGGGATTCGGCGATGACTCGAGTGTGCAAGCTGCGGCGCTCAAGACAGTGCGCGGCGAAATTGGATGATAGTTCGTTGACATTAGACATCGCCGCAGTGTACTGTGCGTCCCATACGCGTCCGTATGGCTACCCCCTCTCCAGTTCGAACCGGTCCCCTGCAACCTGAAGATTGGATTCGCGCGGCACAAATGCGCCTTTCCGCCGAAGGATTGGAGGGGGTGCGCGTGGAAGTCCTGGCGCGGGATCTGGGCGCCAGCAAAGGGAGCTTCTACTGGCATTTCGCCGATCGCGAAGAGCTGCTGGGAAAAGTTCTGGCGGCCTGGGAAGAGGAAGAGGCTTCCTGGCTGGAAGCTGCGATACGGGGAGTTCACAGCGCGGCGTCACGCTGGGCGCGGCTGGTGGATCGGAGCGGGAGTCCGGACCGCTTGCGGATGGAGGCGGCCATGCGCGCGTGGGCGCGGAATGAGCCGGGCATCGCGAAGAAGATCGCGACCCTGGAACATAAGCGCGGAGCTTACATCGCGAGTGTGTTGCGCGAGATCGGGTTCAATGAAGCTGCTGCGGCTACCTGGTCCGAGCTGGTGATACTCGTCTATCTCGGCTGGCTTGACCGAGCCACGCGCGACGCGGATTTTCCGGCAGCTGGACGGGGTCTTGGCGAATGCCTTTCCGAGATGATTCTAGCTGCATCGGCGCAGACTTCTTCAGGCGCGCTCCCGGCGTCGAATTCCTAACGAAAAATGCACTCTCTGCGGAATTAATTACGAGTGAGCAGCGCTGCGACCGCGGCGCCGATTGCAAACGAAATTCCGGCGTCGGCCGGGATGAAATGCAAGGCCGACGCCCCGATCGCGGTGGCCGCCAGAACGATTACGATCCCAAGTGTCACGTTTCGATTTTTGAGCCAAACGCCGACTCCCAGCGCAGGATTCTTTTCCATGGCCCAATCATCTATGAAACCAAGAACGAGAGCGACACTCTGCTGCGGCGTTACGCCAGAGAGCTTCGTCAAAGCGTCCGACGTGTATCGGAGGAGGGAAGTTCGCGCTCACGGATGGGCGGGCGTATAATCGAGTCAGACATGCATCTTTTAATTCACATAATTTCGTTACCTCAAGCGCCCGGCGCCCGCTCACATCTATGAAAACCGCGCAATCCGTTGACAATCGCGAGCGTGTGCTGCTGGTCGGCATCGGCCTGAAGAGGTCCGCGCGCGGTAGGGTTGGCGATCCGATCGTGACGGGGCGCGAATCGCTGGCGGAGTTGGAAGAACTCGCCCTTAGCGCCGGTGCCAAGATTGCCGGGACGCTGTTTCAGGTGCGCGACAAACTTGATGCGGCCACGCTGGTGGGCCGCGGAAAACTCGAAGAAATTCGCGCGGAGGCTGAACTGCACCAGGTGCCGCTGGTGATCGTAGACCACAACCTGACGCCCGTGCAGCTTCGCAACATGGAGAAGGTAACCGGCTGCCGGGTGATTGACCGCACGCAGCTGATTCTGGATATTTTCGCCACGCATGCGCGCACGCGCGAAGGCCAGTTGCAAGTGGAGCTGGCCCAGCTCAACTACATGCTGCCGAGATTGACGGGGCGGGGCACGGAACTCTCGCGGCTGGGCGGCGGTATCGGGACGCGCGGGCCGGGCGAACAAAAACTGGAAACCGACCGGCGGCGCATTCGCGACCGCGTGGGGAAAATCCAGCGCGCGATCGATACGGTGCGCCGCCAGCGAACCACGCGGCGCGAGGCGCGCCAGGCTGTGCCGCTGGGGATGATCGCAATGGTGGGCTATACCAACGCGGGAAAGTCCACGCTGTTCAATGCGCTGACGCAAGCCGACGTGCTCACTTCACCCAAAATGTTTGCCACCCTCGATCCCACGATTCGCGCGGTGCGATTGCCGTCACGCCGCCGTGTGCTGCTCTCCGACACGGTGGGATTCATTCGCGACCTGCCTTCCGATCTGGTGGCCGCATTTCGCGCGACGCTCGAGGAAGTGCAGGAAGCCGCGCTGATTCTGCGGGTCACCGATATTTCCAGTTCCAATCACGCCGAGCAGGACGCCGAGGTGCAAAAAGTGCTGGCCGAACTAGGCGCCGCCGATCGCCCGCACATTCACGTGTTGAACAAGATCGATCTGCTCTCGCCGGAAGAGCTGGAGACGCTGCGAAGAGCGAACGGACATAACGGCCGAAAGGTTTTCGTTTCGGCCTCCACCGGTGAAGGACTCGAGGATTTGCTGGCGAGCATGGACGAAGCCATGCCGTTCGATCCGCTGGTGCGGCTGCGCTTGCGAATGCCGCTTTCGGATGGACGAAACTTGTCGCTGGTGCATGGGGCGGGGCGGGTCCTGAACTCGGAAGTGGAAGAAGGTCATATGCTGCTGGAGGCTGAATTACCTGAGTCGCTGGCACGGCGGCTGAAGAATTTCGTGGTTCCGGCCTAGACTCGCGTATCCCCAATTTAGTGAAGACGGTGGAAATCCCTGTGGAAAAAGGGCTTCCGATCTCGGGCGCAGGCGGGTGCTGTCGGAGAGCTAGAGCTATAGCCGAGCAGGCATTCTGTTGTTTAACGCTATGAAAATAAGGGTATTACTATAAATCTCCGGGGTTGCTGGCGATGCAGGCTGTGGTTCAATGGCTCGAATTTGCGCCCCGCGATTTTGCACAGGTTTGCAGCAGAATGGTTCGCTAAGAGTTACTAGGATATGGATTTGTCTCAGTGGTTACGATGCCGCAACGAAGTCTGGACTAGCTACCGCGGCTGGAACGTGGCGTACCGTTGACTACCTGGCAGCTCAGGAATATAGTCGTTTTTCGGTATGGCGGCGGCGCCTGCGAGCGGGTCGAGGTTCCCTCGATAACCATATGAACCTTCCGAACAGCCTGACCATCCTGCGCATCTTTATGGTGCCGCTGCTGGTTGTCGTGCTGCTCACGCGCCAGCCCAACGTCGATCCCTGGGGACTTCCCATACACTACGAAGCATGGGGAGTTTTGATTCTGCTGTTGGCCGCGCTCACCGACGTGATGGATGGCTACATCGCACGCAAGCGCCGCGAAATTACCACGCTGGGCATCCTGCTCGATCCGATTGCCGACAAACTTCTGATCTCCGCCGCATTTATCTCCCTGGTGCAGATGGGACTGGTGCCGGCGTGGATGGTGGTGATCATTATCGGGCGCGAGTTTGTGGTTGTGGGACTGCGCGACATTGCCACGGCGGAAGGTCTCATCATTCCGGCGTCGGCGCTGGGCAAGACGAAGATGATCCTGCAGGTGATCGCGGGTTGCGCCGTGATTATGACGGCGAAATATCCGGTGCTCAAACCGCTGGGCCTGGCGCTGATGTGGCTGGTGGTGGCCAGTGCGATTGCTTCGGCCGTGCATTATTTCCAGATGTTCTGGAGCCAGGTGGATTCGCGCGTGCAGCAGCGCAGGGCGCGCCTGCCCGTGGTTGAGCCCAAGGACAAGCCGCAGGATGTGCTGACGCGCTGAGCGAGCGGCGGGATTCCCAAGAGCGTGGGATTGATTTCTCGAGGGACCCGCGGGTAGAGAGCCTTAGCCGGAACTCGCGGGAAATTCATCCGCCCTGTCTCAAGCCTTCACTGGCTAAGTATCCATCAGAGCGAGGGCGTTGAGCATGCGGAACCAGAGCCGGGACCGCGCGGACGCCGCAGCATGCGCTATTCTATTTCGACGTAGTCACCTGCGAACATTTCGCTCAGCGAAAACGTAATCAGAACGGTTGAGGAGTTCGGTCCAGTGCGCACCACCAGCCCTTCGCCGATCACCTGCCGCGGCACATTGCCCCAATTGTAACGAGCGGGGACGCTGCCGAAGCCGAAGACTCCAAGGTATCCGTCGGAATCAAAGGCAAAACGACCAGTCTGATAGGCCGTCTCGTGTTCCGTGCCGTTGTAGCGGAAGATGCGCAAATAATCGCCCACGCGCACGCCTTGGCTCGATCCCAGATTGACGTACACGATGTCGTTGACTCCATACTGCACCTGGAAGTCTCTGCCGGTGATCAACATGGCCACGGCCTTGCCGCTGGGGGGAGCGAACCGGTCGAAATTGTCGCCTGACTTGCGCGGTGGGAATGGGCGCTCGGTAAACGGTAGCACGATGTCGCCGCGCTGCATGTAGCCGCAGGAATGGCTGATTTGCGCGATGGAAGTATTTTGCTCGGTCACCGTGACGCGGAGGCGGCCCTCATCCTCCCAGACGTTGCCGATGCGGTGAAGAATCGAGGTCTGCCATTTGGTCCAGTCCTCGTCAGTCAGGTCCACGACCCTGCGGATCACGCTGAATTCGTCGCCGACTTTCACACCCTGCGCTGCGCCTTTGTTGATGTAGACGTAGGCGCCCAGTTCGAAGGTGATGCGCTGATTGGAATCCTCGCCCGTGATGATGAAGGTGTCCTTGGGAACCGCTTCGGCAGACACTACGCCGGAGCAATAGATGTCGCCCGCCGTCGTGGAGGGCACCGAGCCCGCCGTTTGCGCCCCCGTGCAGGCCCCGGAAAGGGCCAGAATCAAACCAGCGAAGACAATTTTGCCGCGCATAATGCTCGCTCCTTTGGACTCGCGCGCCCTCTAAGCGGGCGCTCCCCAATGAGCCGACCGTAACAGACCCATTCGGCGAGCGTCAAGACAATGGTCTCGCGGGCTTTACACATTGGGTACCGCATGGTAGAAGCCTGAACTCACCCTGTCCTTTAGGTCAGGTTGGCCGCAGACGTCCTTTTCGCGGGCTGGCGGCTTGCTGCGAACTCGAATCGAGAATGCGAGGGCGGCACCTAAGCGAATGTTTGGACGAGACAAAATATGCGCGGTAGTGGCTGCGCCGGACGCGAAATCTATGTGGCGGCAGCTCGCGCGGGCGCTGCGCTCGACGCGCACGATCGAGATTCGCCTGGATTGGCTGGCGAACGATGCGGAGATCGCTCGTTTCCTGCGAACCCTGACGGCCAAAAAGCCGCGAGCCACGCTGATTGCGACTTGCCGGCGCCAGTCCGCTGGCGGCCGGTATCGCGGGACTGTCGCGCAACAACTGGTGCAACTGGCGCAAGCGCTGCGCGCCGGATGCACATGGTATGACTTCGATCTGGAAGCGATGCCGGTGTGTCCGCCCAAGCTCAAGCAGGTGCTGTTGGGCGACGGGCAGGAACTGGCGTCGGCGCACTATTTTAAAAGCGTGCCGAAGAATCTGAAAAAGATCGTAGCCGATGCTTCGCGCGCAGGCGCCGCGGCGGTGAAGATCGCGGCGCAATGTGATTCGCTGGCCGCGGGCATCCGGCTGCTCGGCGTGGCGCGCGAGAGGCGTGACGTTGTAGCGATCCCAATGGGCGAAGCGGTGCAGCCGCTGCGCGTGCTGGCGTTGCGGCAGGGAAGCGCGCTGACTTACGCGCCGGTTACCCACGCCACAGCCGCAGGGCAGATTTCGCTCGAAACGATGACGGACCTGTTTCGCGCCGCAAAGGTGGACCGCCGGACCAGCGTCTACGGTGTGATTGGCAACCCTGTTGGACATTCGCTATCCCCGCTGATGCAGAACGCGGCATTTCGGAAACGGCGAATGAATGCCGTCTATCTGCCGTTTCTGGTGAGCGATCTCCCCGATTTCCTGGCCGCGATCGGGCCGCTCGGAATCAAAGGCTTCAGCATCACGCTGCCGCATAAAGAAAGCATCTTGCGTCATTTGGATGGCTGCGATCCGTTGGCCGCGGCGATTGGAGCGGTCAATACCGTGGTAGTGCGGGGCGGCGGACAGCTCTACGGATACAACACGGATTACGTTGGCGTGCTGCGCGCGTTGGAGCGGAGAATCCCGCTGCGCGGCAGCCGCGTGCTGGTCGTCGGAGCCGGTGGCGCGGCGCGTGCCGTGGCATTTGCGCTCGCCCAGGCGGCGGCTTCGGTATGCATTTGCGCGCGGCGTCCTGCACGCGCGAAGGCGCTGGCGAAAGCGGTGGGGGGAGAAGCGATCGCGCGCGGCCGGTTGAAGAAGGAGTTTTTTGACGCGATCGTCAACGCCACGCCTGTGGGGATGCACCCGAACGTCCAGCAGTCCCCGCTCGAAGCGCGCGAACTGAATTGCCGCCTGGTCTTTGACACCATCTATCGTCCGCGCCAGACGAAGCTGCTGCAACTCGCCGCGCGCCGCGGCATCGAAACAATATCCGGCGTCGAGATGTTCATCGCGCAAGGCGCAGCCCAGTGGGAAATATGGACGGGCCAGCGCGCTCCGATGGAAGCGATGCGGCGCGCGGTGCTGCAACCGCTCACGCGCGAGGAAAAACCGCGGACCCGCTCATGATTCAGCCTGATTTCAAGACCTTTCGCCGGCTGGCCCGGCAGGGAAATCTCATCCCGGTCTACGAGACCTTTACGGCCGATCTGCTGACGCCAGTAGGCGCGCATCTGCGGCTGGCGAATAAGGCCAAGTATTCCTTTTTGCTCGAGAGCGTCGAAGGCGGGGAGACCATCGCGCGCTACACGTTTACCGGCGCTGATCCTCACGAGGTGTTTCGAGCGCGCAGGCGCGCCTGCCGTCTGGAAAGCGGAGGCCAAGTCGTCGAATTCGAGGCCGACCCGATCGCAAAATTGCGAGAGCTGACGGCGCGCTACCGCCCAGTGCGTTTCTCGGCTGTTCCGCCTCTGCCTCCGCTGATCAGCGGCGCGATCGGATATTTCTCTTATGACATGGTCCGGCTGATCGAACGGATTCCCGCGTCGGGCCGCGATGATCTTGCGCTCGATGATTGCGTGATGATGTTTTATCGCGGCTTGGTGGTGTTCGATCACGTGCAGCACCGCGTGTGGGTGATTCGCAACGTATATACCGACGGGACGAGGAGCCTGCGCGACCAATATGACGCGGCGGTCCGCGAAATTCGCCGCACACGCCGCAAGCTCAAAGGGCCGCTGCCCCTCCCGCGCCCCAAGCGAAAGGCAGGTAAGCTGCGCGTGCGCTCGAACATGACGCGCGCCCAGTTTATTGCCGCGGTGCGCAAAGCGAAATCTTACATTCGGGCCGGCGACGTGTTTCAGGTGGTGGCCAGCCAGCGATTTTCGGCGGATCTTTCTGCCGATCCATTTGAGATTTACCGCGCGCTGCGCGTAGTGAATCCCTCCCCCTATCTATATTTCTTGCGGCTCGGTGA
>JBAVQT010000004.1:0-4397 GCA_049694295.1 Candidatus Acidiferrales bacterium | reverse complement strand
GCCCTGCGCCGCTCCTGCCTGGTATTGCTCGCGGCCTTCGTCGGCGGCACGCGCCTGATTGACAACGCGCTCATCGAGCCAGACGCCGATTCTTTTCGCGTGACGCTTTAGCGAGCGCCCCAGCCAGCCCCCGGCACACCAGCTCCGGCGATGTCAACGCAAAGTAGAAATGTCCGGTTTTGTGCCAGATAGAAATGTCCGCTTCCATGGTTTCCTCCAAGGGTGATCGGCAGGCACATGGTATTTGGGTTTGATTTTGTTTTTGGGTTTCGGGATTTGTTTCGCAAATCCTGCAGGCCGTAGGCCGGAAGGATTTGCGGGCGGGCGCACCGGTCCTGGGCAGAAGCGCAGGCGCAGATAGCGGCCGCGGTGGCGCAGCCAGTGGCTTCCGTCCAACCGCCGTTCGATCTCTATGGCAGCTCCGCGAAGCCCCGCACAAACTTCTTCCCGCCCTACTGCCCAACGATTTCCGTCCCAGCTGACGGTATAGTCCTGAGCCACCCTGCGCGCTGCGCGCACACTCAAGATTTCCTCCAAGCGATGTTCCGGCCCCAGCCGCCGATGGGCATTGCGCGGGTTGCGAGGCGCCACCGTGAAGCGCTGCTCCCACTGGGGAAGAAAGTGCGTCTCCAAAAAGTGATTCGCTGCCTCGATGCTGTCGACCCCCGCCAAGCGCATCTCCTTCACCAGACGATCCTGAAGAGTTTCAAACAGCCTCTCGATACGTCCTTTCGCTTGCGGACTGTGGGCCGCGATCCATTCGATTCCCAGTTCGTGCAACGCTCGCCCAAACTGCGTTCGCAGCGGATCTCCCCGCAGTTGTTCGGGAATGGGCTGAGGGCCGGCCTTTTGAAAGATGCTGTTTCTATCGGTGTACTGGGCCAGCGGACGTCCATAGCGCCGTAACCATCCCTGCAGGGTTCGCAGGTTCTCTTCCGTGGTGTCGTGTTCGGTGAACCGCCCCCACATGCGACTGGTGGCATCATCGATCAGCGCGATGAGATGGCAAGCCGGACCGCGCTCCTCCAGCCAGCGAAACGGTGAGCTATCCTGCATCACCAGCTCCCCGAAACTGGCTCTTCGCTGGCGCCACACATGCACGGCCTTCACGCGCTGGCAGCGCGGGCGCCACAAGGCCGCCTTGGTCATCCATTTCCTCAGCGTCTCCCGGCTCACCGGAAAACCCTCCTGGGCCAGGTGTTCGGCGGCCAGCGTGGGTCCGAAGTCGGCATAACGTTGCCGTAGCCGCGCCAAAATCTTCTGCTCCAACCGCGCTGCCAGTTTGCGGTTCGAGGGTCGGCCTCGTAGTCCGTGAACCAAGGCAGCATCCCCGCGCTCGCGAATTCGAAGCAGCATTCGACGCACTTGGCGGTCGGTTACTTTCAGTCGCTCCGCGGCTGCTACCTGCGAAAGATGCTTCTGCTGTACCTCGTGCAACACTTTCAATCGGTCCCGTTCTCGTTGGCTCAAGGCGATTCGCTCCGTTTCCATTGGCCCCTCGGCCACCCATGGAACCGGACATTCCTACTTTGCACAAACAGGACATTCTCACTTTGCGGCGACACCATCCACCAATCGATTGACTCGTCACGGGCAGCTTCACTAAGATGCGTCCACAATTTTCGGCTTTAGATTCCATGCTACAACGACGGCAGACACGTCGAAAGGAGTCCGCAGTGACGGCGCCAGGGTACGACATTATTACGGTAGGAGGCGGGATTGCCGCGTCCTCATTGGCCATGGCGATGGCCGGGCGAGGCGCTAAGGTGCTGGTATTGGATAGGGAAAAGCAATTCAAAGACCGCGTTCGCGGAGAGGCCCTGGTGCCTTGGGGCGTAGCCGAAGCCAATGAACTCGGCATTTGCGGTCTGCTTAAGGAGAAGTGCGCTCACGACGTGCCCTTCGTGGAGGCTGGCGCCGGATTACGAGACCTCAGAGCTACGACGCCGCAGCAGCTACCTCTTCTTTCCTTTCCGCACCAGGTCATGCAAGAGACGCTGCTGGCAGCTGCAGAAAACGCGGGCGCGGAAGTGCGCCGCGGGGTCACCGTCGAGCACATTGAGTGCGGGACGTTACCCACTGTGACTGTAGACGAGCGCAGCCACCAACGGATCTCCGCCCGCCTCGTCGTTGCCGCCGACGGTCGCGGCTCTATGGCACGAAAATGGGCTGGTTTTCCCGTTTGCGAACAAATCAATGACTACTACATGGCCGGCGTCCTTCTAGCAAACGTACACGCATCGACGGAGACTATTTATGCTGTCTTCAATCCCGAGTTTGGCACATGGGTCGGCTTAATTCCTCAGGCGGGCGAGCGATTCCGGGCCTACCTCGTTTACCCGAAGACGATGGGTTACCGCCTGCAGGGTGAATCCGCGCTGAGCCAATTCATTTTTCAGTCCGCCAAAGGCTACGCGCCGCTGGCCGATTACTACGCTGACGTGAAAAGTGCCGGGCCGCTCGCTAGTTTCGATGCGAGCGACCACTGGGTCGAACACCCTTATCGCGATGGCGTCGCGCTGATCGGTGATGCTGCGGCCACTACAGACCCCACCTACGGCCAGGGGCTTTCTTTTGCTTTGCGTGCTGCGCGAGTGCTTCGGGACGAACTCACAAACAATTCCGATTGGGAAGTGGCGGGACACCACTACGCCGATCAGCATCAGCGGTCCTTCCGTGCATGCCACACCATAGAGGGATGGTTTCGCAACATCTTTCAAGATCCGTCGCCGGAGTCAGCGGCACTGCGGGCGAAAATCATGCCCCTGATTGCTGAGGATCCTACACGCGTTCCAGACCACATTATGAGCGGTCCTGAATTGCCCTTGGACGAGCGCGTCCGTGCGCGGTTTTTCGCCGAACGCTGATTCCATTTTGCGGTCGAATCGACCAACCGTGTCAGATTGGATCAACCCTGGCATAGCTGCTAAACCGACAATTTACCCGCCCTCGCTATAGTCGAACTATGGATGGGTTTCAATTTGAGGTAGTGTTGACACAAAGGGCCTGAGAAAAGTTCTAAGATCGTCCCGTTGGGCGCGCCACTTCTCGGGTCAGCGCGTTTATCGGGGCTTAGAGCCGCCCATCCACTCGTTTCCTTACCGCCGACGGTTGCTTCCGTTGTTTCTTGCCAACTTCGCGAATCTCTCGCGCGCCGGACCCCATGTTTCAACCTAGCGGGGGATGCGATTCGATGCGAATCGGACTTGACTGGCTATCCAGAAAGCAGGCGACGAATCAGGACACGGTTTGCCGTCGGTCCGATCTACCGCGTCGTGCGGCGGCCTTGCGAGCGATCAGGCCGAATCCTTTGGCACTCGCAATCTTTTCCAAAGAAACCAATTGCTCCTGCGCCGCAGCAATGTGGCCCGATTTGTTTTCCGATTCCGCTAGAGCGAGCCGAGCCTCAAGTTCAACACCTACGAATCCGCGTTCACGCGCCTCTTTC
Organism: Candidatus Acidiferrales bacterium; assembly: GCA_049694295.1. Taxonomy (GTDB): domain Bacteria; phylum Acidobacteriota; class Terriglobia; order Acidiferrales; family UBA7541; genus Palsa-295. Next base: position 949 of record JBAVQT010000004.1, on the reverse strand, counting down.
AGTAATTGTTCCAACTGGGGCCGGGATAATTCGGGTCGATCCGACATATAGAGGACATGCGCTGACGCCAAACCGTACTGAAGGCGCGCGAAGCGATTCTGGCTTTTCATAGCCAATAGTTCGGCACGTTCAATTTCTTTTCTCGCATCCGTCTGCCTGTTCTCCGCAAGAAAGGCTTGGGTCAACAGAACGCTGGCTTTCAGCTCGTCATCGGCCTGCTGCTCCTGATGGAACTGCTCTTCACATTTTTGCAGCGCGACCTCGGCATCGGCGGCATGTCCCTCTTCGATGGAAAGCGCGGCCAGCGCGACCTGGGTTTCCATCGCAGCTTGTTTCTCGCCCGTCTGGTTTCGCAGCGCCAGCGATTCTTCGTAAGACTTGCGCGCCGCGGCCAGATCGCCGCGGTCCATTTGGACGTCTCCCAGTCCCGAGAGTACGTAAGCAATCGTGCTTTTGTCATCGATCTTTTCGGCGATCGCCTTGGCCTGCTGGTAAGCGGTCATAGCGGCTTCAAGGTCGCCACTCTGCCGCGACACGCCGCCAAGATCATTCAAGGCCCGGGCCACTCCATCTTGGTCTTCGACGTCTTCGTAATTGGGGATCGATTCCTTCATCAAGTTTCTCGCTTCCTCCAAGTCTCCTCGTAAGAAACGTGCGTCACCTAGATTGTTCAGAGTAGCTGCAACGCCCTCCGTGTCGCCGATTTTTCGAAACTCTTTTGCGGATTCATGCCACATCGCTTCGGCGTGCGCAAGATCGCCTCGTTGGAAATAGACAACGGCAAAATCGCTCAAAGTGCGCGCCTCGTTATTCCGGTCTCCCGCCGCAGCGTAACTCTGTCGCGCACGTTCACACTGGCCTATACCTTCTGCGGTTGACGTGCCCGTCGAACCAGCTTGCTGGCAGAGAATCCCGTAAGCCCGTGCCACAAGAAGTTGCGAGCCGAGCG
>JBAVQT010000003.1:0-4483 GCA_049694295.1 Candidatus Acidiferrales bacterium | reverse complement strand
GGGGAAAAATGTGGTGCAAGAGATGGCGGCGGGGGAATTTGCGCGCGTGGAGGCACAGTACAACGCGAAGATGACGGCTGCGCTGCCGGCGGGAAACCTGGAAGCGTCGTGGAAGAACCTGGTTTCGCAGATGGGCGCGCTGCAAAACATCATAGAGACGCACGAAGGGCGCGTGCAGGGGCAAGGCGTGGCGACGGTGGTGTGCAAGTTCGAGAAAATGACGATGGACGCGCGGATCGGATTCGACGCGGACGGAAAAATCGCGGGAATCTATTTCCAGCCGCACCAGGAGCCTCCGCCGCCGTGGGTGGCGCCGGGGTACGTGAAACCGGAAACATTCACGGAGCAGGCGCTGACAGTGGTGAACGGCAAGTACGAAATGCCCGGGACGCTGACGATGCCGAAAGGCGAGGGGCCGTTTCCCGCGGTGGTGCTGGTGCACGGCTCAGGACCGCAGGATGAGGACGAAACGATCGGGCCCAATAAGTCTTTTAAGGATTTGGCCTGGGGCCTGGCCAGCCAGGGCGTCGCCGTGCTGCGATATGAAAAGCGAACCGATAAGTACGGCACGGAGGTGAGCGACGATCCGAACGAGTTGACCGTCAACGACGAGACGATCAGCGACGCGCGCGCGGCAGTGGCGCTGCTGGCGAGCCAGCCGAAAATCGCTCGCGGGCGCGTTTTCCTGCTGGGTCACAGCCTGGGAGCGTATCTCGCGCCGCGGATTGCGTACGGGCATCCGGAAATTGCGGGGATCGTGATGCTGGGAGCGAATACGGAGCGGATCGAGCAGCTGATCGTGGAGCAGCTGAAATATATCGCCTCGCAAACGGGCACGCCAAGCGCCGCGATGCAGCGGGAAATCGACTCGGCGGAGGCGTTCGCGAAGCAGGTGGAAAGCCCGGATTTAAAGCAGGGAGATCATGTGCAGCTTTTGGGCACGGATTCGCCCGCGTCATACTGGCTTGATTTGCGGGGGTATCATCCGGTGGAGACCGCGGAGCTGCTGAAGATTCCGATCCTGGTGATGCAAGGCGGGCGCGACTACCAGGTGCCGGAAACTAATTTCGAGGATTGGAAAGCAGCGCTCACGACGCATAAAAACGTGACGTTGAGGCTTTATCCGGATTTGAATCACATGTTCGTGACTGGCACCGGGCCTTCGACTCCGCAGGAGTACGAGAAGGTGGGACATGTGGATGAAGCGGTGGTGAGTGATGTGTCAACGTGGATCGCGGGGCAACCAGGCGCCGCGGCGGCGCCCGCAGCGAACAAGAAATAGCGGGCGGCGGGTGGAAATAGGTAGGGAAAGATTGCGGAGCGCAGAGCGGGGGTGCGCTCGACCGTCGATGAGGCGGTGTGGTATCCTTTGGCTGACAGCGTAGGGCACTCACGCCGAACGCAAGCAAGTCACCGCCGAAAAAATGAGTTCACGGTAAGACGCTCCTCCACCGGAAACGAAGCAAGCGACGGAGGCATCACGGCACCGGCGGCAGCGGCGATCGACACGGAAGCCCGGAACGAGCCCAGACCATGTCCACACCTGTAATAGCACCCAAGACCGCGGAGATTCGATTGGCGCATTCGCCGGATAGCGACGATGCGTTCATGTTCTATGCGCTGGCTACGGGGAAAGTTCGGCTGCCGGGCGTGAAGTTCGTGCACACGCTGTGCGACATCCAGACGCTGAATCAGGCTGCGCACCAGGAAACTTATGATGTGACGGCGATGAGTTTCTACGGGTACGCGTTCGTGGCCGACAAGTATGTGCTGATGGACTGCGGAGCGAGCTTTGGCGAGGGATATGGCCCAATCGTGGTTTCTTCGCATCCAATCAAGAAAACGGAACTGGCTGGGCGAAGGATTGCGATTCCGGGGGAACAGACGACTTCCTATCTGGCGCTGAAACTGTTTGAGCCGAATGTGGAAACGGTGACGATGCCGTTCGACAAGATTCTGGATGCAGTGCAGGCGAAGGAAGTGGAGGCCGGGCTGCTGATTCACGAAGGGCAGCTTCTTTTCTCGCAGATGGGATTGCATCGCGTGGTGGACCTGGGCCAGTGGTGGCAGGAAAGCACGGGGCTGCCGCTGCCTTTGGGTGGGAATGCGATTCGGCGGAGTCTGGGTGCGGAGCTGGGACGGCAGATTGGGCGGGTGATTCGCGATAGCGTGTCGTATGCGCTGGATCATCGGGAAGCCGCGCTGGACTACGCGCTGCAATTTGCGCGCGACATGGATCCGGTGCTGGCCGATAAGTTTGTGGGAATGTATGTGAACCGCTGGACACTGGATTACGGAGAAGAGGGGCGCCGGGCGGTGCGGGAACTGCTGGAACGCGGGAAAGCGGTGGGCCTGGTGCCGAAGGGCGTGCAAGCCGAGTTTCTGCCGAGCAGCGAGAATTAAGAGCAATACGAGACCGCGGTTGAAATAGCGGGTGAGTGAAATACTTTCACGACACGAACCGAGCGAAATGGCGCCAAAAAGCCGCAAGTAAGCGCGGATTCGCGGCGGTCTGCCCGAACGGCAATTCCCCTCCCTTTTTTCCTTCCGGTAGCGCCTTTTTTGGAGCGCGCGAGCTCGCGACGGGGAGTTCTCTGAGAGCATGAGGAACCTAATCCAACAAGGCTCCGCGCTGCGCGAACTGCTTCGCGAGCGCATCCTGATCCTCGATGGCGCGATGGGGACAATGCTGCAGCAGGTGAACCTGACGGCTGCGGATTTCGGCGGAGCCGCGCTCGAAGGCTGCAACGAAAACCTGGTGCGCACGCGGCCGGACGTGGTGCTCGACATCCACCGAAAGTATTTCCAAGCGGGCGCGGATATCGTGGAAACGAATTCGTTCGGCTCGACGCCCATCGTGCTGGCCGAATACGGATTGGCGCACGACGCGCGGGAACTGAACCGGCGAGCGGCGGAACTGGCCCGGCAGGCGGCCGGAGAGTTCGCAAAACCGGGACGGCCGAGGTTTGTGGCCGGCTCGATGGGACCGACGACGAAGGCAATCAGCGTGACGGGCGGAGCGACGTTTGACGAGCTCAAGCGCTCCTACCACGAGCAAGCGGCCGGATTGATCGAAGGCGGCGCGGACGTGCTGCTGGTGGAAACTTGCCAGGATACGCGCAACATCAAGGCTGCGGCGCTGGCTATCGAACAACTGGCGCGGGAAATCGGCGAGCCAATTCCGGTGATGGTGTCGGCAACCATCGAGCCGATGGGAACGATGCTGGCGGGGCAATCGGTGGAGGCGCTGTGGGCGTCGCTCGATCATGTGGAGCTGATTTCGCTGGGACTGAATTGCGCGACGGGCCCTGAATTCATGACCGACCACATTCGGACGCTGCATGGGCTGACGAGCCGGAGCGTCTCCTGCTATCCGAACGCAGGACTGCCAAACGAGGAGGGGCGCTACGGCGAGACGCCGACGTCACTGGCCGAGCAGCTGGACCGATTTATTTCGCGCGGGTGGCTGAATATCGTGGGCGGATGCTGCGGGACCACCGAGCACCATATTCGGACGATCGCGCAAATGGCGGAGGGCCGGGCGCCGCGGCGGCCGCAGGGTCCGAATCACCGGGCGGTGTATTCGGGAATCGAAATGATCGAGGCGGAGGAAAGCACGCGACCGCTGATCGTGGGCGAGCGAACCAACGTGATCGGATCGCGACTCTTCAAAGATCTGGTGGCGGCGGAGCAGTGGGAAGAGGCCACGGAAATCGCACGGCGGCAAGTGAAGAGCGGGGCGCACATCGTGGATGTCTGCCTGCAGAGCACCGAGCGGGAGGAACTTAAGGATATACCGCCGTTCTACGAAAAACTGATCCGCAAGATTAAAGCGCCGATCATGATTGACACGACCGACGCGAATGCGATCGAGCTGGCGCTGACGTATTGCCAAGGCAAAAGCATCCTGAACTCGATCAACCTGGAAGACGGCGAGGAAAAATTCGAGCGAGTGTGCCCGCTGGCGCGGTCGTATGGCGCGGCGGTGATCGTGGGCTGCATTGACGAAAATCCCACGCAGGCGCAGGCGTTTACGCGCGAGCGCAAGCTGGAGATCGCGGAGCGTTCGATCCAACTGCTGACGGAAAAACACGGGATGCACGATGAAAATGTGATTTTCGATCCGCTGGTGTTTCCGTGCGCGACGGGCGATGAAAATTATATCGGCGGCGCGGTGGAAACGATCGAAGGAGTGCGGCTGATCAAGCAGCAGATACCGCATATCCGGACGGTGCTGGGAATTTCGAATGTGTCGTTCGGACTGCCGGCGGGAGCGCGCGAGGTGGTGAACTCGGTGTTCCTGTATCACTGCACGAAGGCCGGGCTGGACCTGGCGATCGTCAACGCGGAGCGCATCGAGCGATTCGGGACGATTCCGGAGCTGGAACGAAAGCTGGCGGAAAGCCTGCTGTTCAATACGCGGCCGGAAAATGTGCCGGACGAACATCCGCAAGCGGCACTGCTACGAAGCGCGCCGCAGGAT
>JBAVQT010000002.1:0-5299 GCA_049694295.1 Candidatus Acidiferrales bacterium | reverse complement strand
TCAATTCGATTCAAATGGCCGGCAAGCATCCGCCCGCGCTGAAGGCCATCATTGCCATGTGCGCCACAGAAGATCTTTTTCACGACGACATTCATTATATTGACGGGCTGATGCACGCCGACGAATTTGAACTAGGCATGGACCTGGAAATCGGCGAGACGCGTTCGCCCGATTTTCCCACTGACGCTGCTTCTCTTGCGCCGCGCTTCGATTCCACGCCGTGGTTTCTGCTCTACCTGCACCACCAGCGGAACGGCCCGTTCTGGTCGCGTGCCTCGATTGCGAAAGACTACGCCGGCTACACGGTGCCCACCTTCATGATCGGCGGATTTCTCGACGGCTATCGCGACAGTATCCCGAGGTTTTTCGAAAATACTAAGGCGCCGATGAAAGCGCTGCTCGGACCCTGGAACCACACTTTTCCAGACGATGCCGATCCCGGGCCGCAAATCGAATGGCGCGAAGAAGCCACTCGCTGGTGGGATCACTGGCTCAAGGGAAGGGACAACGGAATCATGGACGAGCCGCGCCTCCAGGTTTTCATGCGGCACTGGTACCCGCCAGATCCCAACCTTCACGAAATTCCGGGCCAGTGGCGCGTCGAAAAGACCTGGCCGCCGGCAAACACGAAAATCGAGACGCGTTTTTTCACTTTGAATAGCTCGTTGAGCTCCCGGCCTCAAAACGTGGTGACCAGGCCATTCGACGAATTAAAATATGTGCCCACCGTCGGCGCCGAAGCTGGATTCTGGTGGGGCGATCTCACCGCCGATCAGCGGCCCACCGACGCCTTTAGCCTGGTGTACGATTCGGAACCGCTGGCGAGCGACGTGGCGATCCTCGGCCGCCCCAACGTAATCCTGCAGGCATCGGCCAGCGCTCCATTGGCGGATTGGTTCGCGCGGCTTTCAGACGTTGCGCCCGACGGCACTGTGACGCTGGTCACCGGAGCCGGCATCAGCGGCGCGCAAATCAAGTCTTCAAGCGAGCCGGCCGATCTCGAGCCCGACCGCATTTACAAAATTCCCATCGAGCTGCACGTCACCAGCTGGGTCTTTCCGGCCGGCCATCGAATCCGAGTCGCGATTTCAAACGCGGTCTGGCCGATGATCTGGCCCACGCCTTATCCGATGACCACGCGTGTGGCGCTCGGTGGGCCCGACGCATCGCGCATCGAGCTCCCTGTGGTGCCGCTCGAGAATCCCGCGACGCCGAGTTTCCCCCCAATCGAGGTTGCGCCGCCATTCACCGGATCGAAATCCGAAGGCGACGTGTGGCCGCCGCAACACTGGACCGTAACGCACGATCTGATCAAGGGCGCCACGAAAATCGCCTGGAGCGGCGACGATTCGAGCGAATTTCCGTGGGGAAAAATGAAAGATCACGAGCAAATGAGCTACGAAGCCGCCGATAAAGATCCCGCCGCCAGCTCGATGCACGGAGAGGGGTCCACCACTTTCGAATTGAAAGACCGCACACTGGTGTGGAGCGTGGAGCTGGACCTGAAGAGCGACGCCAAGAATTTTTACTATCATTCCGAGCGCCGACTCACGCAAGACGGCAAGGTAATCCGCGAAAGAAAGTGGGACGATACAATTCCGCGCGATCATCAGTAGCGGACGAAGGCGCGAAAACCATGAAAGAGGGCAGCGGAAAGTTGGGAAAAGAGGAAAGTTGAAGAACTCGGCCATTTTATCGATTAACTGTCCCGACCAGAAGGGGCTCAACGCCGCCATCGCGGATTTTATTTATCGCGCCAACGGAAATATTCTCCACGCGGATGAGCACCAGATCCTGGAGCAGAATCTTTTTCTCATGCGGATCGAATGGGACCTGGCGGGATTTACGATCGACATGCACGACTTCGCCCGCCATTTCGAGCCTCTGGCAGCGCGCTTCGGCATGCAGTGGCGCGTGGCACTCTCCGCCGCCCGTCCCAAAGTCGCGATCTTCGTTTCGAAATACGATCATTGTCTCGCCGACCTGCTCTATCGTCACCACACCGGGGAACTTCCCTGCGAAATTCCGCTGATTGTCAGCAATCATCCCGACGCGCAGCGCTGGGCGGATTTTTACGGCATTCCGCTGCACGTAATTCCTATCCGCAAGGAAAGTAAATCCGAAGACGAGCAGCGTCAGTGGGAGCTGCTTCGCCCGTTGGGCATCGATTTCATCGTGCTGGCGCGCTACATGCAGGTGCTCTCCACCGATTTCATTCGCCGGTATCCGCCCAACCACATCATCAATATTCATCACTCATTTTTGCCGGCATTTGTGGGAGGGCGCCCGCACCAGCAGGCGTTCGAGCGAGGCGTGAAATTGATCGGGGCGACGGCGCACTACGTGACGGAAATTCTGGACGATGGCCCGATCATCGAGCAGGACGTGGTCCGCATTTCGCATCGCGATACGGTGGAGGATTTGATCCAGCGCGGTCGCGATCTGGAAAAGGTCGTACTGTCGCGGGCGGTTCGCTGGCATATCGAAAATCGCATTCTGCTCTATGGAAACAAAACGGTGATCTTCGACTGATGGGCGCGATCGTCGGGCGCCGATCGTCGACTTGCGATTATCCGGCCGCGGCGGCGTGCGCGTTCGTCAAATCGGCGGCCAGTAAGCGGTGGAAAAGATGCTCGCCGGCCTCGCGACGCACCGAAAGCCGCCCAGCCCGATACGCGCGCGAAGAAAGCCCGCGCTGCACTCCGTCGCAGATCGCGGTGTCCTCTTCCTGCACGGTGTGGCTCACTCCGATGCTCTCGCGAATATAAGGCATAGTCGCGTCGGTGACGTCTCCGAAGAAAAAGTCGAAGATCACTTCGCAGCGGCCGGGACCGAGCGGAAGCACGAGGTTCGTGTCGAGATAGCCCTCATACCAGTTGAGCATGAAGTTGGGGTACTGCCAGAAATAGAAAGCTCGGTCGCCTTTGCGCGTGGCCGCTGCGCTGGCTTCCGACTTGTTGTCAACCGAAACGGGGCTGGACTGCACGCAGCAGCGATCCACGTTTTCGATGGTGTAGTTTGTGTAGTCGAGCACGCTGTTCAGGCCCTTGTGCATGTGCGGGACGTGATAGCCGCCATCCAGGAAATTATCCACGTAGACTTTCCAGTTGCAGGCCAGCGTGTAGCTCCGCCTCTCGACGAACTTCAGCGCGCCAAATCCCAAGGGCTTGGCGCGCTCCGCCAGCTCGCCCAGAAATTCCCGCAGCGAGCCAGCCTGCGAGTCGAGATTCACGAATACGAAGTTCTCCCATGTTTCGAGTCGAACAGGAACCAGACCATTCTGCGAGCGCTCGAAGTTTGCGACGCCTTCAAACTCCGTCATGCCGCGCAGTTGGCCCTCGAGATTGTACGTCCAACCGTGATAGGGGCAGCGCAGGTGAGGCGTGTGGCCGCACGGCGCATTCATCACGGTCATCGCGTGATGGCGGCAGACGTTGAAGAACGCGCGAAGCTGGCCGTCGCTGCCGCGCACCACCACGATCGGTTCAGCTGCAACGGTCGCGGTCACATAATCGCCTGGATTCTGAAGCTGATCGAGGCGTGCGGCCACCTGCCAGTTGCGGGCGAAGACGTTGTCGAGCTCCAGCTTGGCGATGCGCGGATCGGTGTACCACGGCGCCGGAATGGTGTAGGCCTCCGCCAGCGGCGCGGCGGAATTGTAGGAAGCGAGAATTTCCTTCACCGTGAGTTCCATGAATCATCTCCCCGAAGTGTTTTCAAGCGTTGTCACCAGGCTACGCAACATCTCCGAACGGCGGCGAGCGGGCGCGTGCCGGGAGACATTCTCAAGCTCCGATAGCGCCGCGCAAGACCAGAATGAACTGGTTGATGCGCGCCTGATTCTTTTCCGGATCGCTGGGATGCGGAAAGAGGCCGGGATCAAGCTCTTCGGTGAGCAGCGCATCCTGAAAGCGCTCCATCGTCCAATCCAGAATGGAAACGATCAGCGCGGAATCGATATCCGAGCGCACTTCGCTCCGTGCGATACCCAGCCTAACAAACGCCTGACTGCCGTAAGGATCTTCAGCGAGCAGAAAGCGATTGATCTCGCGCTTCAGGCTCAGGTCCACGCCATAGTTTCCGAGCAGCGAGACGCGATAGGGAATCCAGTCTTCGCGGACCAGCCGTTCAGTTCGCGTCAGCCAGTAGTGAAGAATTTCGAAGAAGCCCTTTTCGCGCACCGGCGCAGGACAATCCAGATACGACGGAAACGAATGAACTGCTTTCTTGTATGCCTCAAGAAACAAGCCGGCCTTGCTGCCGAAATACTGGAAGATCGAGCCTTTGGCGACGCTCAACTGGCTCGCGAGATCCTCGATCCGCGCGGCGTGATAACCCTGCTCGGCAAAATGGCGGAGGGCGGCATCCACGATGCGAGCGCGCTTGGCCTGCAAACGCGGGACGGGAGCGGGGCGGTTGCGGATAGGCAGAGGCGGCTCGAGAAGCGGGGCGCGAAAGCGCGAATGTTGATTTGACCGAGGGTCACTCATCGAACGTTCCTCTTGAATATAGCTCAGTATGTGCTATCTATTGCGTATCGAATTCCTTACTGACTGGCGGTCATACTAGCTCACCATGCCTCCGCTGCGCAAGTCTTACGATGCGATTGTCGTGGGCGCGGGCCACAACGGCCTGACCGCCGCGGCCTATCTCGGGCGCGCCGGTCTTTCCACTTTGGTCCTCGAGCGCCGCGAGATCGTGGGCGGCTGTTGCGTCACCGAAGAGATCGCTCCAGGCTGTCGAGCTTCCACCACATCTTATATAGCCAGCATGCTGCGCCCGACCATCATCCGCGAACTGGACCTTGGCGCGCATGGATTGCGCATGGTGCCGTGCGAGCCGGGCTTGCTGGTTCCATTTCCGGATGGGAGCGTGGTGCCCTGGTGGGCGGACCGCGCGAGGACGGCGGAAGAGTTTCGGAAAATCTCTCCGCGCGATGCGAAAACTTTCGTGCGAGTGGACGACGAGCTGAAAAGACTCGCGCGCTATTTGCAGCCGTTTTTTCTGGAGCCGCCGCCGGACCCGACGGCTAGCGGATTTTCGGGATGGGCGGAACTGCTGCGCGTGGGCAAGCGATTTCGCGGACTCTCGGGAAAGGAAGCCGCGCAGCTGGTCTCTTTTTTGACCGGCAGCCTGGGCGATTTTCTTGACCGCAATTATGAATCCGAGAAAATCAAGACGATGTTTTTGGCGAACAACGTCTACGGAAAGCATGGGGGACCCTACGACGCGGGAACGGCGCTGGGTCTGCTGTTTCATTTGTTGAGCGGCGGCGACGGCGAGGTGCAGGGATTTTACG
>JBAVQT010000001.1:0-12227 GCA_049694295.1 Candidatus Acidiferrales bacterium | reverse complement strand
AATTTTCGCGCCGACCGCGCGCGGCAGATTTCCCGCGCCCTCGCCGAACCCGGTTTCGCGGAATTTGCGGATCCGGCGCGGCCAAAAAATCTCGAGTTCGTGGGATTCACGCAATACGAAAAGACGTGGCCCTGGCTGCGGTATCTGGTGGGGCCTGAAAAGCTCGAGCATATCCTCGCCAATGTGTTTGCCGAGCGGCAGATGAAGAATCTGCGCGTCGCGGAAACCGAAAAATACGCACACGTGACATATTTCTTCAATGGCGGCATCGAAAAACCGTTTGCCGGCGAGGAACGCAAGCTGGTGCCGTCGCCGAAAGTGCCGACGTACGATTTGAAACCCGAAATGTCCGCTGCCGGGATCGCCGACGTGGTGATTCATGCGATCGAGAAAGGCGAGTTCGACGCCATCATCATGAATTTCGCGAATGCCGATATGGTGGGGCATTCGGGAAAACTCGAAGCCACCGTCAAAGCGGTGGAGACCGTGGACGAATGCCTGGGCAGAATTTTTCAGTCACTGCGGCCGCGCGGCGGGGCCTGGATGATTACAGCCGATCATGGCAATGCTGAAACGATGATCGATCCGAAAACCGGAGGGCCGCACACGTATCACACCACCAATCCGGTGCCGTTTATTTTGCTCACGGAAGACGGGCGCACGCAACTTCGGCCCGGGGGCTCGCTGCGCGACATCGCGCCGACGTTGCTGGGAGTTTTGGGCATCGCCGAGCCAGGCGAGATGACCGGCGCGGACTTGCGCGTGCCGATGAAATGATGCGGCGATGTGCGAGAAAAAAAAGTCCGCCCGAAGACGGCCGTTACAACGACTAAAAGCAGAAGCGAAATGAAAGCGGCTCGGCTGGCTCCGCTTTTTGAAGGCACGACCCGAGCAAAAGCTTTCGCTACAACTTTCAGTCCGCGGGATTCGGCTTCGGTGAACTGTAGCCCTGCCGGGCGTAGATGACTGGTTTTTTAGGATGGCCCTTCTTATCGGGGAACGTCAGCGGGTTTCCGGCGTCATCCACGACTTCGATTTTCAGCTTGTGATATTTTCCGTCGGGGCCGGTGAGGGGCGCGAAACCGAGAGTGTACTGGCTGCGCAGCAAGGCCGCGACGGAATTGAAGATGTCGGGCATCTCGCCGTAGAAGCGCGGAAACCAGGCGTAGCCGCCGGTCATCTGGCCGAACGTGGTGAGTTCATTTTTCGCCTGCAGGTAGGTGACGCCGCCGCCGTTGCGGCTGTACAAATCGATCTCCTCGCCCATGCCGACGCAGAAAATCGTGACGTCGGTTTCCTTCAAGCGCTTGTAAGTCTGGTCGAGGGTGTGTTTGCTGAAAGTGTCGATCCCAGTGGTCAGCAGCAGGATGGACTTCTTGCCCTGCACGTCACGCATTTCGTCGAGAGTCTCGATGAGGGCATCGAAAATATTGGCTTCGCTAAAATCCGGAAAATAGAGCGAGCTGATGGATTGCAACACTTCGTTCTTATTGCGCGTGAAATCCACCTGCAGGGTGGTCTTCAGATCAAAGGTCTTGAACGCCACCCAGTCCTTGTCGCCCAAGTGACTCAAGAATCCGGCGGCCCACTCTTTCGCTTTGTATCCGAAGAATCCCCAGCTCGAGGCAGCCCGGCTGAACTCCATGAGAATCACGATGGTGATGGGAGCTTCGCTGGGAGCGAAATTGGTAATCTGCTGAGGCTTGTCGTCGTCGAGAACGACGAAGTTCTGCTTCTTGAGGCCGGTGAGGACGTCGCCCTTGTCGTTGGTCACGGTGACGTCAAGCGTTACCAGGTTGGTTTGCGCGGTGATGACGGACTGGGCCTGAGGCGTGGCTTTCGGCGCTTGCGTGGGGGTCTGCTGAGTGGGCGTAGGCAAGGGAGCTGACTGGGGTGGCGCGGTCTTCTCCGGCCCTTCTTGTTGAGCATGGGCGCGCAGCGCCGCGGGCGGCACTCCCAGCGCGACCACTAGAATCCCCAGGAGTATCGCGCGAAACCAGTTCATGGATGGCATGAGTCCCTCTTCGGCGTTGGATGCTGCCACGAGCGGCGGGGATGGTCAATTACATTTCGGATACATCCTGGGAAACGGGATCGCCATCGCTCCGGGACGCTCGCAGCCGCCATGTTAGTATGAAGGATTCTGCCACGCGCTTCACAGTTTGATTCTATTAGGAGGCACGCTCGATGTCGCGCTCAGCCGCTAACCTCTCTATCGTCGCACTGGCCGCGCTACTGGCATGGGCGCCAGCGGCGCCGGCGCAGTCGGCCCGGCTATCGCATACTGCCTCACTGGCGCGGACCACTTCTTCCGCTTCGCCGGCGCAAGCCAGTGCGTCAACGCCCGGCGCTGGAGCCGACGCAAGCCTCGCAGCGCTGGATACCGAAGCTCTCGGCTGGCTACAGGCGCTGGTGCGCATTGACACCACGAATCCGCCGGGAAACGAGCTGCAAGCCGCGAAATATATTGCCGATGTCTTCCAGAAGGAAGGAATTCACGCGGAGATATTCGAAAGCGCGCCGGACCGGGGAATTCTGGTGGCGCGGCTATCCTCGAGCGCGGTCGCCGATCCTTCGCGCGCGCTCCTGCTGATGGCTCACCTGGACGTGGTGGGCGTGGACAAATCGAAATGGACGGTGGACCCCTTCGGCGCGGTGATTCAAGGCAACTATATATACGGTCGCGGCGTCATTGACGATAAAGGAATGCTCGCGGCCAACATGGCTGCGTTGATCCAACTGAAGCGATCCGGGACGCGGCTGAATCGCGATGTAATTTTTCTGGCGGAGGGCGACGAGGAAGCCGGAGCAAAATTTGGAATGGATTTCGCAGTGGAAAAACACTGGGACAAAATCGCTTGCGGATTCGCGATCAACGAAGAAGGACGGGTGGTGATCAAGGACGGCAAAGTGCAGTACGTCGGCATCCAGGCGAGCGAAAAAGTTCCCGTGGATGTGGAGGTGATCGCCACCGGAACTTCGGGCCATGGTTCAGTGCCGCGCAAAGACAATGCGGTGGTCCATCTTTCGGCGGCAATCGCGAAAATCGGAACATACGAAGCGCCGGTGCAACTCAACTCCATCACCCGCGCGTATTTCGAGGGACTGGCCGGCGTGGAGGACGAAGACACCGGCAAATGGATGCGCGCGCTCGAGACGCCGGACCGCGGCGACCACGCCGCGCGCTGGCTTTCGTCCGCGAGCCCGATCTGGAACTCGATGCTGCGCGACACGATTGCGCCGACCATGCTGCGGGCGGGGATTCGCGTGAACGTGGTGCCCTCCGAAGCGCGCGGCACACTGAATATCCGGCTGCTGCCGGGCGATTTGACGCAGCCGCTGGTGGCGAAGCTGCAGGATCTGGTGGCCGATCCACAGATACGCTTTGAAGTTGCACCGGACGGCCGGGAGGCTGCGCCGTCTTCCTCGGTGACATCCGATCTCTACTACTCGATCGCGCGGGTGGCGGCCAGGACATTTCCCGGCGCGGCTATCGTTCCCGAAATGTCCACGGGAGCCACCGATTCGAGCCTATTGCGGTTACGCAGCGTACAGGCTTATGGCTTGCTACCGTTTCCGCTCGAGGAGTCCGACATTCTTCGCATGCATGCCGACGACGAGCGATTGCCGCTCGATTCTTTCCGCAAGGGGGTTGACTTTCTCTACGGCGTGGTCAGCGACTTTGCCGTGGCGAAATAATCGCATGGAGCTTCGAAGGGCTAAGATCGTATGCACGCTCGGGCCGGCCAGCACGTCGCCCGAGATGATTGACCGGATGGTACGCTCCGGAATGGACGTCGCACGCCTGAATTTTTCCCACGGCAAACCGGAGGAACACGCTAAGCGCGTTGCGGCAGTACGCCGCGCCTCCGCGCACTACCACAGGCCAATCTGCGTGTTGGCAGACTTGCAAGGGCCGAAAATCCGCACCGGCCTGCTTGAAAAAGGCGCGGCGGTGCGACTGCACTTCGGCCGGAAGTTCACGATTACGACGCGCAACATAATCGGCACGGCCGACGGCGTCAGCACTACCTTTCGCGGACTGCCCGACGTGGTGCAAAAAGGCGATCGCATACTACTGTGCGACGGCGAGATCGCGCTGCGAGTGCTGGCCACTCAAGGACGCGATGTAATCACGCAGATCGAAAATGGCGGCGAGTTAGGGGAGCACAAGGGCATCAATCTGCCCGGCGTGCGGCTGAAAATTCCGTCGCTGACGGCCAAGGACCGGCAGGACCTGGTGTTCGCGCTGAGTCTGGGCGCCAATGCGGTGGCTCTCAGTTTCGTGCGGTCTGCCGTGGACATTCGCGCGGCCAAGGCCCTGATACGGCGCACGGGAAAAGATACTCCGGTGATAGCCAAACTCGAAAAACCGGAAGCGATCGATAATCTCGACGAGATTTTGGAAGTGGCCGACGGAGTGATGGTGGCGCGCGGCGATCTGGGCGTGGAGATGAGCCCGGAAAAAGTCCCCGTGGTGCAGAAAAAAATTATATTGAAGGCGCGCAACGCGCTGGTTCCCGTTATCACCGCGACCCAGATGCTCGATTCGATGGAGCACAATCCCCGGCCGACGCGCGCGGAAGCTTCGGACGTGGCCAACGCGATTTTCGACGGCAGCGACGCGCTGATGTTATCGGGCGAAACAGCGGCGGGAAACTATCCGCTCGAGTCGGTGATGATGATGGACCGGATCATTCGCGAAGCCGAAGCCAGCGTCATAGACCTGCCGAGGCCGGCGCGGGTGACTGAACTTCGCATCAACGAAGCGATTGCTGAAGCGATTTGCCACGCTGCCGAGGAACTGCATTTGCGCGCGATCGCCGTGTTCACCGAGTCGGGGTCTTCGGCACGCCTGGTGTCAAAATATCGTCCGCGGCCGCCGATCGTCGCTTTCTCGCCGAATCAAGAAACGCGGCGGCGGATGAATCTTTATTGGAGCGTGTTTCCGCGGACCATCGCACGAATTCACGATATCGATCTAATGGTGAAAGCGGCCGAGCAGCGCCTGGTGGAGGAAAAGTTCGTAAAAAAAGGCGACATTGTGGGAATTGTAGCCGGAACGCCGCTGGGCGCGGAAGGATCGACCAATCTGATGCGGCTGACGCGCATCGGGGGATAGCGGCGCGGAGTTAGCGCGGCATTGGCGGAGCTTTAGTTCACCCAATTGTCGGGGTTGGAGGGTGGCTTTTCCTGGTGGTCGCGCACGTACACTTCGAATTTTCTTTTCAATCGTTTTCGTTTGAGATCCGAAAAATAATTCCGGAAATTATAGAGAAACGACCCACGCCGCAAATAGATGTAGCCCACCAGCATTCCGCCCAGGTGACATACGTGGCTTACGTTGTCGCCGGATTCGCCGATGGTGCCGAAGAATTCGATCGCGCCCATGACGATGATGAAGACACGCATGGAAACCGTGACCGGCAACGGGAAGACCCACACCTGGCGGTGCGGCATCAAGATGGCTGCGGCGAGCAGCACGCCATAGATTGCGCCCGAAGCGCCAATTGTGGGCACTTGAAGGCTGGCGGCCGACGAAATGCCCCAAGTCACCAGCAAGGATTTCACGACGACGTTGATCAGGGCAGCGCCCACGCCGCAGATTGTGAAGTAAGTGAAAAATCGACGTGCGCCCCAGGAGCGCTCGATGTCCGCGCCGAACATGCACAGGAACAGCAGATTCAGAAGGATGTGAAAGATGCCGCCGTGGAGAAATAGATAGGTGAAGAGTTGCCAGATAAATCCGTGAGTTACCGCGGAGGGCACCAGGCCAAACCAAGCGAGCCAAAAATTCCAGCCGGGCGCGCCGAGGAGCAGGCGGGATAGTTCCTGCAAAAGGAACACGCTGGTGCAGGCAATACATATCGCTTTGATGGCCGGCGGGAAATAGCTGCCGAGGTCGAAGCGATAACCGTAGCCGCGCGAGAAGGATCCCACAGTCTTGAAAGTGTAAATCGCCGTTGAGGCGGAGTCAAAGCGTCGGCTGGAAGTGTGCCCAGGGCGGCGATCGCTGGATCAGGACTGGTCCAGCTTCTTCCGCGCGGAAATGAAGAGCGATACCGAGAGGAGGACGAACAGGATCACACCGAGAATAGGATTTTCGTTCAAGTGGTGCATGAAGTGGGCGCCGAAGGCAAAAATATTCGGATTCCAGGGCAGGTGCAGAGCATGCGCCATCCAGGTGGGAACGTGCTTACTCAGCTCGGGATCCTGGAACAAGTTGATGACGATGGCCAGGAGACCGAAAACGCCGCCCGCGGCGATCAGCCCGCTGGCGTAGAGCGAGCCAGGACTGACTTCGCTCTCCGCGTCCGTCTTTTTTTCCGTTCCTAGCTCCGCGAGCCAGCGCACCAATCCTCCGGCAAACATGGCCATGGTGGTGGCAATGGAGAGATATGACCCGACGGCAAACGGCAGCGAGCGCACGCCGAGCAGTTCGACCGCGATCACCAGAAACACTCCCAGAAAGACGAGCCGCCACGGCAGCCTTTGATTCAGGATGCCGCTGATCACGGTGGCCATCAGCCGCGCCTGCGGGGCTGCGGCCTGGTCGCTGCCGATTCCCTGCACCCACTGGACTTCTACTTCTTTGGTCGCCGGATCGTAGAGATATTTGCCATCGGGGATCTCATGCGAGCCCAGAGCGTTGACGAGCGTGTAGGCATGTCCGTTATAGGAATAGTTGTCTTCCTGGCGCTGGACTCCCGACGGCAAATGATCCAGGTTGAGGGCCATCTTCAGCGGCTTGTATTGCGCCAGGCCAATATTCATCAGAATCAGGGTGCCACCGACTGCGAAAGCGGAAACGGCGACGCCGATCATCAAGCCGACCTGCTGCCAGAAGGGCGTTGCGCCGACGAGGTAGCCGGTTTTCAGGTCCTGCGACGTGGCACCGGCAATCGCCGACGCGATGCAGACAACGCCACCGATGGTGAGCGCCAGGACGGCGAAGGCATTGGCCGTCCACCCGGCGACCAGGAACATGGCGCAGGTGGCCATGAGCGTGGCAATGGTCATGCCGCTTATGGGATTGGACGAATTGCCGATGAGGCCGCTGATGCGCGATGCCACCGTGACGAATAGAAATCCGAACACCACGACGAACACGGCGGCGACCAGATTGGCGAATGCTCCGGTCTGCGCGCCGGGGATGGGCTTGAACTTAAGCAGCGCCCACATCATGGCGACAATCACCGCCGAGCCGACGACTACGATGCGCATGGACATGTCGCGTTCGGTACGGACCATGGCGGCTGCTTCGCGCTTCGCGCGCACATCTTTCAAGCCCGCACCTAGCGCTGACACGATGGTGGGCATCGTCTTTATGAGCGTGATCAGACCGGACGCCGCCACGGCGCCCGCGCCCATCGGCCGGATGTAACTAGCCCATAAGTCCTCGGGCGTCATAAGGGCGATGGGCACGGTGCTGGGGTAGAGAGGAACGTTGGGAGCGAGCGAGCCGAAGAACTTGATGGCTGGCATCAGGACGAGCCAGGAGATGACGCCGCCGGCGAAAAGCGTGCCTGCTACGCGCGGCCCGATGATGTAGCCGACGCCCAAGTATTCGGCGGTGATGGCGGCACGGAAGGACGCTCCGGGCAGCCATTTGGGCTGGTAATCGGGCTGGCCGGGCCACATTCCCAGAGTGTTCATGCAGAAGGTGTAAACGCCGCCGAGACCGAGGCCCCAGAAAACGCGGCCGGCAAAGGAACCGCCGCGCTCGCCGGCCACGAGCACGTCAGCGCAGGCCGTGCCCTCCGGGAAGGTTAAGTTGCCGTGCTCCTTGACGATCAATTGGCGGCGAAGCGGGATCATAAATAGGACGCCCAGCCAACCGCCCATCAGCGCGAGAAAGAAAATCCGCCAGTATTCTGCATTGAGCGAGAAGCCGAGAAAAATCAAGGCGGGCATGGAGAAAATCACGCCTGCCGCGGCTGATTCGCCAGCCGAGCCGGTGGTCTGGACGATGTTGTTTTCGAGAATGGTCGAACGGCCGAACGCACGAAGGATGCTGATGGAAAGAACCGCGATGGGGATGGAAGCCGAAACTGTCAGCCCGGCGCGAAGGCCGACGTAGACCGACACGGCGCCGAACAATATTCCGAAGAGTGAGCCCAGGATGACCGCGCGTACGCTGAATTCCGCAACAGTTTCCTGGGGCTCGACGTAGGAGCGGAAATCGCCCGGCGGGGCCGTCGAACTCCACGATTTTTTTGCCACGCCCACCCCCCTCGCATCTTTGCGGCGGCGCTCCCACCGCGAAAGGCCCGCGCAAACCGGGCAAACGTAGCATCACACCCTCGCGCAAGCAAGCTGCAAACGGCTTGCGGGGCGGAAGAAAAACGGGAGTACCTCTCTGCGAATTGGCCCGGGGCGAGGGCATTGACTTTCAAATTGCTACACGATAGCTTTGAGCTCAATTCACTGCTTGGGAACCTTCGTCCGAGTTTCGCGGCAGGCCAGAGCGGCGGGTGTCCGCTCGGAGCACTCGAAATCTGCTATCGAAGGAGACTTTTCCATGGATCGCACTGCACGATTCCTGCTCTGCTTTCTGACGATTCTCACGCTGATCGTGGTCGTTTCCCCGGGAAAGTCGCTGGCCGGCGATGCCTGGCTGCCGATCGCGCCGGAGGATCTGGCGCTGAAGGACAATCCCGCGAGCCCCGGTGCGGCGGCGATGATTCTCTACCGCGAGAGCAACGTAAACGAAAAGTATACCGACGAAGACGGAGCGTACGTGGACGAATACGTTCGGGTGAAAATTTTCACGCAGGAAGGCACAAAGTGGGCCGATGTGGAAGTGCCCTTCGTCAAGGAATACAGCGACGTGAAGGACGTCCGCGCGCGCACGATCCATCCTGACGGCAGCATCATGGAGTTCCAGGGCAAGCCATTCGAGAAAACCATCGAAAAGCTGAGCGGCACGATATTTCTGGCGAAGACGTTTACGCTGCCGGAGGTAACGCCGGTCAGCATCATCGAATATCGCTATCGCCTGCAGCACAAGCCGTACTGGATACACGACGAAAACTGGACCATCTCCGGGGAGCTATTCACGCGAGACGCGCGCTTCACGATCGTGCCCTTCGTTCCGCGATCCTACGAAGGAAATTTCCCGTTGTATTTCCGCGTGCGCGCGCTTCCGCCCAGCGACATGCCGAAGCAGCAGCCGGATGGAAGTTATTTAATGGTGGTGCATGACATTCCCGGCCTCGAAGATGAACCGCTGATGCCGCCACGTCAGGCGCTGGAATCGCGGGTGGAGTTTTTCCACCGCGATTCGGAGGCTCCGAGCAGCGAAACGGCGGATCAATTCTGGGCGCGGACCGGAAAAAAATGGAATGGGGAAATGGAACGCTTCATCAACAAGAAATCCGCTCTGGAAGGCGAGGTTTCGCGCATCGTGGCGGCGGGAGATTCGCCGGAAACGAAACTGCGCAAGATTTACGAGCGCTGCCAGAAGGTGCGCGATCTCTCCGATGAAAACGTGATAAACGCGAAGGAGATGAAGGAAGCAAAACTGAAACCGGCGGCCAACGTGGAAGACGTGCTCACACGCGGCTACGCGAATAGCCGGCAAACTAATTTTCTTTTCGTAGGCCTGGCTCGCGCGGCAGGGTTTGAAGCGACCGAAATATACCTGGCGCCGCGCAATAGCAATTTCTTCTACCCGCAGCTTCAGGACGCATCGGAAATCGACGAAGACGACATCGCGTGGGTGAAAGCCGGCGATAAAGAATATTTCCTGGACCCCGCGGCCCGCGCCTTTCCTTTCCCTCTGCTTCCCTGGTACGAAACCATGACCAGCGGGATGAAGCTGACCAAACAGGGTGGGCAGACGGTCACGACACCGCCTCCACAGCCCGAGGAAGCAAGCACGCTGCGCCGGGCCAATTTGCAAATCAACGACGATGGCGTTGGCGTGGGCACGCTGGAGGTGGAATTCAGGGGGCGGGCCGCCGCGGGGTATCGCGAGGCGTATCACAAGGAAGACGAAGCGGGGCGGAAGAAGAAGTTCGAGGAGATCGTGGAGCAGTGGGTGCCAAGCGGCTCAAAGTTCGAGCTCACCAAAGTCACGGACTGGGACAACAACGCAGCGGCCTTGCGCATCGAGGGAACGCTCGAGGTTTCTGGCGTGGGCAGCCCGGCGGGGCACCGCTTGCTGGCGCCGGCGACGATTTTTAACACCTGGTATTTTCAGGATTTCGAGCCAGCCAAGCGTTCGAACAATATACTTTTCCCGTACCCGTCGCAGTTCACCGACGATGTCACGTACCGCGCTCCTGACGGTTATAAGATCGAATCGGTGCCGGCCGACCGGCCCGCGAAGACGGACAGCGTGATGACGTATGGGCGAACGACGATGAAGCAAGAGAACGGAGTGGAGATAAAAAACGTTTTTACGCAGAGCGGAGTGGCATACGAAGTGAAATATTACGGAGCCATGCGGACGTTTTTCAGTTACATGAAGTCTGATGGAAGCGCGCAAATCGTATTCGAGGCCGCCAATGCGAACAAAGGCAATTAGCCGGAGGGTTTTCTCGCTGGGATTGCTGCTCGCAGCTGTCGGGTTGCCGTGGGCTCGCTCCGCGCGGGCAGGAAACGCGCCGGATTGGGTTCGCGCCGCGATGGCTGAAAAATTGCCGGACTATCCGAAGGCGGCGGATGCCGTGGTGCTGTTTGAAGACGAGCAGCTCACGGTGAAGGAGAACGGCGACATCGAGGAGCACTACCGCTCGGTGATTAAGCTGTTGCGGCCCGAGGCCGTTAGACAATACGGCTACGACGGGATCGACTTCGACAAGGACACCAAAATCATATCCATGAAGGGGTGGACGTTCACGCCGAGCGGGCAGGAAATCGATCTGGGCGATAAGGACGCCTTCGAACAAGGGGTCAGCAGCTACGAGGTGTTCGACGACGTGCGATATAAGGTGTTCCGCTACCCGGACGCCGCAGTGGGCAGTGTGGTAGCTTTCGAGTATGTGCGGAAGCGCCGACCTCGACTATTCGACGACGAATGGGACTTCCAGCGAATGATCCCGGTGCACCGCTCGCGCTACAGCGTGGAACTGCCGGCGGGCTGGGAGTTCAGCACATTCTGGGCAAATTACGCGGAGGTAAAATCCCACGATACGGGTGAGAACGGACTTTCCTGGGAAGTGGCGGACGTTCCGGCGATCGAAAAGGAACCTTACATGCCGGCGCGGCCCGCCGTTGAGGGCCACATGCTGGTGAAATTTTTCCCGCGCGATCCGGCGATGCGCTCAAAGACGACCGGGTCGTGGGAGGAAATCGGCACATGGTATTGGGGTTTAATTGCCCCGCGCCGCGCGTCCACTCCAGAGATTCAAGGGAAGGTGGCGGAACTGACGGCGGGGAAAACGACTACCCTCGAGAAAATGCAGGCGCTGGCGGCGTATTCGCAGCGGCAGATTCGCTACGCGGCCATAGAAATCGGAATCGGCGGGAATCAGCCGCACGCAGCAGCCGACGTGCTGTCGCATGGCTACGGGGATTGCAAGGACAAGGCCACGCTGCTGAATACAATGCTCCAGGATATTGGGGTGGAGTCCTACAACGTGATGATTGGCGTGCAACGCGGGCTGGTGCAGCCCGATTTTCCAGCCGTAAGGTTCGGCCATTCGATTACGGCGATTCGGTTGCCCGACGATGTGCCGGACGGGGGCCTCTTCGCAGAGGTGAAGGATCCCAAACTCGGCCGTTTACTTTTCTTCGATCCGACAAACGATTTCGTTCCGCTAGGTTACTTGCCCGCGTACGACCAAGATTCCTACACCCTGGTCGTTACACCGGACGGAGGAAAGTTGGTGCTTTCTCCGACGATGCCGCCGGCAACGAACCGGTTGATGCGGACGGCTAAACTCACGCTAAGTCCCGCGGGGGACCTTTCCGGGGAATTCCAAGAATATTTGTGGGGCTGGCCCGGGCAGGAGGAGCGCGAGGAGTTTCTCATGGCGGACCCGGCGAAGCGCGCGAAGCTCTTCGAGTCTTTTCTCGGAAATTTCTTCGACAACTTCACGCTGACGCAAGCCTCGATTGGAAACCTAGAACAGTACGATCAGGATTTCACCCGCACCTATCAGGTGAGGGTGACTGGCTACGCGAAGACGGCCGGGGATCTGCTGATCCTGCGCCCGCGTGTGGTGGGGGAAAAACGCGACGGGCCGGGACTCTTTACCGGGAAAGAGCGCAAGTATCCG